>NZ_BAAJMJ010000008.1:0-127354 GCF_057552415.1 Pseudoalteromonas sp. NH0006-26 | reverse complement strand
AAGAAAACTTGAAATAAATGACTGTTCGTTGGATATTTAGACTAAACGCTTAAAAAGACAACTAAACCTAATCATATTTCGCCTTTAAAGCTATAAAAACTTATTTTTTGGAAAATCTTTTCATAGTTATTGTAGCTATTACCAAGAAAACAAATTGTTTAGCTTTATATGGCCATTTAGATTAGTGGCGAATAAGTACATCAGACAAGGGCTCTACTATATAAAGTTAATGAGCTATTAGTGGTATCAACTATTTCGAACTTTTTATGTCCATAACTATAAACTGTAAAAGCCGTTACATAGTCATGTGTTTATTAGTCTAAATAGCTTTGCTTATAAATAGAAAGATAGCAGTCCTAAACGCTCGCATTATGATTCGTCGATTCTAGTTAGGCTATTTTATTAGATGAAAGGAATGAGAATAAATTTGCTATTAATAATAGAGCTAAAAGCTTTATTCATTTTGTGTGAATTTTAGATATTAAAAAGCCGAGCATAAGCTCGGCTTTTTGGTGTCTCTTTAAGACTTACTCTGCAGACTGCGCGTCTTCTTGAACTTCTTCGCTCGCCGCTGGGCGACCAACTAGTTCAATATAAGCCATTGGTGCATTATCACCAGCACGGAAGCCACACTTAAGAATACGAGTGTAACCACCTGGACGATCCGCATTACGAGGACCGATTTCACTGAATAACTTACCAACTACTTCATTATCACGCGTGCGAGCAAACGCTAAACGGCGATTTGCTACACTGTCAGTCTTAGCCAGTGTGATTAAAGGTTCAATTACACGGCGTAACTCTTTCGCTTTAGGCAAAGTAGTTTTGATGATTTCATGTTTCACCAAAGAACCTGCCATATTGCTGAACATCGCTTTACGATGGCTACTGTTACGGTTTAATTGACGACCACTCTTACGATGGCGCATGACCCTATCCTTCTAACTAAACTAATATAGTGATTTAGATTATTCAGCTAGGCTTGCAGGCGGCCAATTTTCTAGGCGCATGCCTAGAGAAAGACCACGTGAAGCTAGCACGTCTTTTATTTCAGTTAGAGACTTCTTACCTAGATTAGGCGTTTTAAGAAGCTCAACTTCAGTGCGCTGAACTAAATCACCGATATATTGAATTTGCTCGGCTTTCAAACAGTTTGCTGAACGTACTGTTAATTCAAGATCATCAACTGGACGAAGTAGAATAGGATCGAATTCTGGCTTCTCTTCTTTCTCTTCTGGCTCAGTTACATCACGTAAATCTACGAATGCATCTAATTGCTCAGCTAAGATAGTAGACGCACGGCGGATCGCTTCTTCAGGATCTAAAGTGCCGTTTGTTTCCATATCAATGATTAACTTGTCTAAGTCTGTACGTTGCTCAACACGGGCTGATTCAACCGAGTACGCAATACGTTCAACTGGGCTGAATGATGCATCAAGCAGCAATCGACCAATTGGACGCTCATCGTCATCAGAGGATAAACGACTAGATGCCGGCACATAACCACGACCACGCTCAACACGAATACGCATGCTGATCTCGCTGTTATTTGTTGTTAAATTACAAATAACATGATCTGGGTTAGCAATTGTTACATCGCCATCGTGCTGAATATCTGCCGCAGTCACAGGGCCTACACCAGATTTAGTCAGGGTCAGAAAAACTTCATCTTTGCCTTCTAACGTTACCGCTAGACCTTTAAGGTTTAGTAGTATTTCAATGATGTCTTCTTGTACGCCTTCTTTCGCGCTGTACTCATGCAATACACCGTCGATTTCAACTTCAGTTACTGCACATCCAGGCATAGATGATAACAGTATACGGCGTAAGGCATTACCCAAAGTGTGACCAAAGCCACGCTCGAGTGGTTCTAAAACTACTTTAGAACGCGTTGGGTTGATAGCGTCGATATCGACTAACCTTGGTTTTAGAAATTCTGTAACAGAACCCTGCATTTTATCCTCTCTTAACTCTTAACTTTACTTAGAGTAAAGTTCGACGATTAGTTGTTCATTAATGTCCGCAGACAGATCTGAACGCTCAGGTAGGCGCTTGAAGCTACCTTCCAATTTCTTACCGTCAACTTCAACCCAAGTCGGCTTTTCACGTTGCTCAGCCAACTCTAGAGCAGCGATGATACGTGCTTGTGTTTTAGACTTCTCACGGATTACAACAGTATCTTCTGGAGTAATTACGTATGAAGGAATGTTCACAACACGACCATTAACTAGAATCGCTTTGTGGCTTACTAACTGACGTGCTTCAGCGCGTGTGCTAGCAAAACCCATGCGATATACAACATTGTCTAAACGTTGCTCTAAAAGCTGTAACAAGTTTTCACCTGTATTACCTTTAAGGCGAGCAGCTTCTTTGTAGTAGTTACGGAATTGCTTTTCTAATACACCGTAGATACGACGTACTTTTTGCTTTTCACGTAATTGTAAACCGTAATCAGATAAGCGTCCTTTACGAGCGCCGTGCTGACCAGGTGCAGTCTCAAGTTTACACTTAGAGTCGATAGCTCTTACGCCGCTCTTAAGGAACAGGTCAGTACCTTCACGACGACTCAGCTTGAGCTTAGGGCCCAAATATCTTGCCATGTTATTTCTCCTAACCTATTGTTAAACGCGACGTTTCTTCGGTGGACGACAACCATTGTGTGGTATTGGCGTCACGTCAGTAATGTTGGTGATACGGTAACCAGCAGCATTCAAAGCACGTACAGCAGATTCACGACCTGGACCTGGACCTTTAATGAAAACTTCTAGATTTTTTAAACCGTATTCTTGAGCAGCAGTACCTGCACGCTCTGCAGCAACCTGAGCAGCAAATGGAGTAGATTTACGTGAACCACGGAAACCTGAACCACCGGCAGTAGCCCATGATAGTGCATTACCTTGACGGTCGGTAATCGTTACAATAGTGTTGTTGAAAGACGCATGAACATGAGCCATACCATCAGCAACTTGCTTTTTAACCTTTTTACGACGAATTGGTGTCTTAGCCATTTTACTATCCCCTTATCGCTTAATAGGCTTACGAGGACCCTTACGGGTACGCGCGTTAGTCTTTGTTCTTTGACCACGAAGTGGTAAAGAGCGACGGTGACGTAGGCCACGGAAACAACCAAGGTCCATAAGGCGCTTGATATTCAAAGTAACTTCACGACGAAGGTCACCTTCTACAGTGTACTTGCCAACTGCTTCACGCAATACGTCAAGTGTTTCGTCTGAAAGTTCACCGATTTTTGTGGTCTCGGCGATACCAGTCGCTTCTAAGATAGCCTTAGAGCGAGTCTTACCTATGCCATAAATAGCTGTTAAACCAATAACTGCATGTTTATGATCAGGGACGTTAATGCCAGCGATACGGGCCACTAACACATCTCCTATATTTGAATTTGGTAATCATCTGTTTGAAAAGCCCGTAAGGATACTCAAACGAAGACCAAATCACAACTAAAAACACAGGCCGAGAAACCTCAGCCTGCACGACTGTTTACTTAGCCTTGCCTTTGCTTATGCTTAGGCTCACTGCAAATTACGCGTACTACACCAGCACGTTTAATAACTTTACAGTTACGGCATATTTTCTTAACGGAAGCACGTACTTTCATTGCTCAACTCCGTAAACTGACCTTATCGACCGTAGCCTTTAAGGTTCGCTTTTTTCAGCACAGAATCATACTGATGTGACATCAGATGCGTCTGTACTTGTGCCATAAAGTCCATGATTACTACAACGATAATCAAAATTGATGTACCGCCGAAATAGAATGGCGTTTGCCATGCCATAGTCATGAATTCGGGCACCAGACAGATAAAGGTTATATACAAAGCACCTGCCAATGTCAGGCGTGTCATCACTTTATCAATGTATTTAGATGTCTGCTCACCTGGACGAATACCTGGGATAAATGCGCCAGATTTTTTCAGGTTGTCTGCTGTTTCACGCGGGTTAAAAACCAACGCTGTGTAGAAAAAGCAGAAGAAGATGATAGCCGCAGCTAAAACCATTGCATACAAAGGCTGACCTGGAGTCAACGTTGTAGCAATTGCTTGTAGCACATCAGCAACCGGACCTTCACCCTGGCCGAACCAGCTTGCAATTGTACCAGGGAACAGAATTATACTGCTAGCGAAGATTGGTGGAATAACACCCGCCATATTTACTTTCAGAGGTAAATGCGTGCTTTGAGCAGCAAATACTTGACGACCTTGTTGACGCTTGGCGTAGTTAACAACGATACGTCGTTGACCACGTTCAAAGAATACAACAAGATAAGTAACAGCGAATACTATAACCGCAACCATCAACAGTACAAAAACATTCAAATCACCTTGGCGCGCCATTTCGGCTGTCGAACCAATAGCAGACGGCAGGTTAGCTACAATACCAACAAATATTAGAACTGAGATACCGTTACCGATACCGCGTTCTGTTATCTGTTCGCCCAACCACATAAGGAACATAGTACCGGTTACTAAACTCACCACTGCGGTGAAATAGAATCCCATACCTGGGTTAACAACTAACCCGTTCATCATGCCCGGTAAGCTAGTAGCAATACCGATTGATTGGATAGTAGCAAGCACAAGCGTGCCGTAGCGTGTGTACTGGCTTATCTTTTTACGCCCTTGCTCACCTTCTTTCTTAAGCTCTATAAACGGCGGATACATATGCGTTAATAGTTGCGTAATAATCGAAGCCGAGATATACGGCATGATACCCAGTGCTAACACTGAAGCTCGCTCAAGCGCACCACCGCTAAACATGTTGAACATCTCAACAATGGTGCCCTTTTGTTGCTCGAAGAAATCGGCAAGTACAGCGGCGTCAATCCCAGGGATCGGCACAAATGAACCTAGACGGTAAATTATGATAGCACCCAATACGAAGAGTAATCGGCGCTTCAATTCCGAAAGTCCACCTTGTGCACTTTGTGTATCTTGACCTGGTTTAGCCATTAGTACTTCCTTAGTCTTCTACCTTGCCTCCGGCAGCTTCGATAGCTTCGCGTGCACCTTTAGAAGCCTTAAGGCCTTTAACGGTAACAGCGCGTGAAACTTCGCCAGATTTAACAACTTTAACGAACTGAACGTTCTTTTTAACTAGACCAGCTGCTTGTAACGCGCTTAGGTCTACCACATCGCCTTCAACTTTAGCGATTTCGTATAGGTTAATTTCTGCAGATACTAAAGATTTGCGAGAAGTGAAACCGAACTTAGGTAGACGACGTTGCATAGGCATTTGACCGCCCTCAAAACCAACGCGTACTTTACCGCCAGAACGTGATTTTTGACCTTTGTGACCACGGCCACCAGTCTTACCAAGACCAGAACCGATACCACGACCAACACGTTTTGGAGCAGTTTTTGAACCTGCAGCAGGTGAAAGTGTATTCAAATGCATCGAATTACCCCTCTACCTTAACCATGTAATAAACCTGGTTGATCATACCACGCACACATGCTGTGTCTTCTAACTCAACAGTGTGATTGATACGACGTAAACCAAGACCGCGTAATGTAGCTTTATGCTTCGGTAAACGACCGATAGAGCTTTTTACTTGTGTTACTTTTACAGTTTTATTAGCCATGGTTTACCCCAAAATCTCATCTACTCGAAGACCACGTTTTGCAGCGATCGACTGAGGAGAATTCATGTTCTCAAGAGCTGAGATCGTTGCACGTACAACGTTGATCGGGTTAGTAGAACCGTAACATTTAGAAAGTACGTTCTGCACACCAGTCACTTCAAGTACTGCACGCATAGCACCACCTGCAATGATACCAGTACCTTCAGATGCTGGTTTCATAAACACTTGTGAGCCAGCATGACGTCCTTTAACAGGATGCTGTAATGTGTTGCCATTTAGGTCTACGTTGATCATGTTACGACGTGCTTTTTCCATTGCTTTTTGAATAGCAGCTGGAACTTCACGTGCTTTACCATAACCGAAACCTACTTTACCTGCGCCATCACCAACTACAGTTAGTGCAGTAAAGCTAAAGATACGACCACCTTTAACTACTTTAGACACACGGTTCACCGCGATTAGCTTTTCAGCTAAATCAGGCTGTTGTTGCTTTGCTTCTACGTTAGCCATTGTCTACTCCTAGAATTGCAAACCGGCTTCACGCGCAGCATCCGCTAGCGCCTTCACACGGCCGTGATATTTAAAGCCACTGCGATCAAAAGCAATCTTTTCGATGCCTTTGTCAGCCGCACGTTCAGCAACCGCTTTACCAACTGCTTGTGCAGCTGCAACGTTGCCTGTGCCTTTAACTGTTTCGCTAATAGCTTTCTCAACAGTAGAAGCAGCAGCCAGTACATTACCCTCAGCGTTTACAACTTGAGCGTAAATGTGACGTGGCGTGCGGTGGATAACAAGACGCGTTGTGCCTTGTTCAATATAATTTCTACGAGTGCGTTTAGCACGACGTAGACGAGCTGTTTTTTTATCCATCGTCTTACCTTACTTCTTCTTAGCCTCTTTACGGCGTACATTCTCATCTGAATAACGAACACCTTTACCTTTATAAGGCTCAGGTTTACGGTATGCACGAATGTTAGCAGCTGTTTGACCAACTAACTGCTTGTCTACGCCCTTAACTAGAACTTCTGTTTGGCTTGGAGTTTCAATCGTAATTCCTTCAGGAACTGCGAAATTAACTGGGTGCGAGAAACCAAGAGTTAAGTCTAAAACTTTGCCCTTAGCTGCAGCACGGTAACCAACACCTACTAACTGAAGTTTCTTCTCGTAACCTTCATGCGTACCAACAACCATGTTGTTGATTAGAGCGCGAGCAGTACCTGCTTGTGCCCATGCATTGGCTACGCCTTCACGAGGTAAAGTTGTAATAACGTTGTCGTTAACTTGTACTTCAACAGCATTGTTGATAGTACGAGTAAGTTCACCGTTTTTGCCTTTAACTGTGATTTCCTGGCCTTTTAATGTAACTTCTACACCGGCAGGAACGTTTATTGGTGCCTTTGCTATGCGAGACATAGTTCCCCTCCGATTAAGCTACAAAACCAATGATTTCACCACCAACGCCTGCACTACGTGCTGCGCGGTCTGTCATTAGGCCTTTAGAAGTTGATACGATAGCGATACCTAAACCACCCATTACCTTCGGTAATTCGTCACGTCTCTTATAGATACGTAGACCAGGGCGACTTACACGCTGGATATTTTCAATAACAGCTTTGCCTTCGAAGTACTTTAACTCGATAGAAAGCTCAGGTTTAACATCACCACTTACTGCGAAGTCTGCGATGTAACCTTCATTTTTTAATACATTAGCTACTGCTACTTTCAGTTTCGAATTAGGCATCGTTACAGATACTTTCTTCGCTGACTGACCGTTACGGATTCGTGTAAATAAATCCGCGATAGGATCTTGCAAGCTCATAGTCTTACTCCCATGATTCTATTACCAGCTAGCCTTTTTAAGGCCAGGAATTTCACCGCGCATAGCTGCTTCGCGAACTTTAATACGGCTCATGCCGAATTTGCGAAGGAAACCATGTGGGCGGCCCGTAATGTTACAACGATTACGTTGACGTGCAGGGCTAGAATCACGAGGTAAAGCTTGTAGCTTAAGTACCGCGTCCCAACGATCATCTTCAGATGTATTAACATCACTGATGATAGCTTTTAGTGCTGCACGCTTTTCAGCGTACTGAGCAACTAGTTTAGTGCGCTTTGCTTCGCGCGCTTTCATAGAATTCTTTGCCATAACCCTACCCTTATTTCTTGAATGGGAAGTTAAACGCTTCTAACAACGCACGGCCTTCCTCATCTGATTTCGCAGATGTAGTGATTGTGATATCCATACCGCGTACACGGTCTACTTTATCATAATCAATTTCTGGGAAGATGATTTGTTCACGTACGCCCATGCTGTAGTTACCACGTCCATCAAAAGACTTAGCACTTACACCACGGAAGTCACGGATACGTGGGATAGCGATTGAAACCAAACGCTCAAAAAAGTCCCACATACGCTCGCCGCGTAGGGTTACTTTACAACCAATCGGGTAACCTTCACGCACTTTGAAGCCAGCAACAGATTTGCGTGCTTTAGTGATTAAAGGTTTCTGACCAGAGATAGCTTCTAGATCCGCAACAGCGTTATCTAAAATCTTCTTGTCAGCTAAGGCTTCGCCCACACCCATATTTAATGTGATCTTCTCGATCTGAGGGACTTGCATGACAGAGCTGAAACCAAACTTCTCTTGAAGTTCAGCAACTACTTTGTCTTTATATACTTCATGCAGTTTCGCCATCATTCTACTCCAACTATTAGATAGTTTTACCAGTAGATTTAAAGATACGTAATTTCTTACCATCTTCAATCTTGAAACCTACACGATCTGCTTTGCTCGTTTCCGAGTTGTAGATCGCAACGTTTGATACGTCGATAGACGCTTCTTTCTCAACAATACCGCCAGCTTGGTTCAACTGTGGAACCGGCTTTTGATGTTTCTTGATTAAGTTAATGCCTTCGACAAATACTCGACCAGACTCGGTTACAACTGAAAGCACTTTGCCGCGCTTACCTTTGTCTTTACCTGCTAGTACGATTACTTCGTCATCACGACGGATTTTTGCTGCCATGATAGACTCCTTACAGTACTTCTGGGGCTAGTGAAACGATTTTCATGAACTTTTCATTACGAAGTTCGCGAGTCACAGGGCCGAAAATACGAGTACCAATAGGCTGCAAGTTATCATTTAAGATAACAGCCGCATTGCTGTCGAAACGGATCAATGAACCGTCTGGACGACGAACGCCTTTTTTGGTACGCACAACTACCGCGTTTTTAACATCACCTTTCTTCACTTTACCGCGAGGAATCGCTTCTTTTACAGAAACTTTAATGATATCGCCAATCGCTGCATAGCGACGGTGTGAACCACCAAGGACTTTTATACACTGCACTTTGCGAGCGCCGCTGTTATCAGCAACTTCCAGCTGAGTTTGCATTTGGATCATGTTAATGACCTCCGGTGTAGTAATTACAACTTGTCTTAAATTTGTTTAAAATCAAGACATTTCGATTGAATTCCACTCAAAAAACATACTAGATGTCTCTTAAGGGCGGGCAATTGTATCAGCATTGAGGGGGGAGTGGTAGGTTATTTTTTAATTAATTTAATGCATAGGCTAAATTAGAAACTGGTTATTTATGCTATCTATCTAAATTACAGGTGGTTATAAAACAAACAAGGCACCTTTACGGTGCCTTGTTTTATATCAGTAATTAAAATTAGCCAAACAAACCTTTTAATTTGTCTTTAATTTTGTCTTTAGCTTTTTCTTTTGCTTCGTCTTTAACCGCACTGCCTATATCTAATTTTATACCAACATCATGGAATGGGCCTTTTATTCTCAGAGGAATTTTAAAGCCAGTGCTATCATCGGTAGTACCTTGACCTTCAATAGAATCTACTAAACCTGTTACTAGGCGGTAATTAACCAGAGTTTGCGGCAAATCAACGTCTCCTTCACCTGAAATGCGTATTAAAGGGCTGTTCAGGGATAAATCAGTATTTTTGCCTACGCCATTGGTAAAGTTAAAACTACCCGAAAGTGCAGAGAAATCAGTTTTCTCAGATTCCTCAAATCCTGTATCTAATCCCTCAGACACGGCATTAAAGTTGCCTTTAACTAGCTCTTTCCCCTTACGCACCATTTCTGCTACGTTTGCTCCCTTAACTGCACCATCAGCGAACTTGAACCCTAGTTTACCATTAAGCGCGTTAATAAACGTTTTTTGGCTTTGCCCTGCTGTGGTTAGATTCCAGTTTAAAGAGCCCTTGCCCATTAGCTTATCAAAGCCTGCAGCATCGCTAAGTAATGGCTGTGCGTCTATTTTATCTAAATCGAAGTTGGTTGCTATTTTATAAGGAATATTTTGAGCATTGATAGTCACCACCCCTTTACCTGTTCCTTCGTAAGCGGCAAAGCTGTCTAAACTTAATTTAGCAACGCTATTTTTTAGTGCCACAGTAAACTGGTTTGCGCCGAGTTTAATATCGTTCGCTTTTAAGCCACTTGAACGGACAATCACATTTGCATCTAATGCATTTAAGCCACTTAAATCAATTTTAGTATCATCCCATACTATTGGCTCTGCAGGCTTAGAGTCGTCTTTTGCTGGGACTTCTTTTTTAGCTACGGTTTCAGGTAAGTAAGGATTTAAATCAAGCATTCCTAAATCAATATCCGCATTAACTGCTAAGCGACTGCCTAAATTTAACTTACTTTTACCTTTAATCTCGAGTGCATCGAGCGTTGCTACTAATTCAGTTAGGTTAAACTCTTCACCGAGTAAGTGCATTTCGGCTTTGATGCTAAAGGCGTTAAACGCATCCTCTTTTGCGTTTAAATCTATACCTTGCCAGTTAGCAATATTTTTAACTGAATCACCGTTAAGTGCTAATAATCCATTAATATCTTGGCCTTGTTTGGCTATGCTGCCATCAAACGTTAAATCTACTAAGCGTGAGTTAAGCGTTTGTTTAACATTAAATGGGGCGCCTTCAATCGCTTTTGCTGGTGTGTCGAGTTTTACATCAAGCTCAAAGCGCTCTTGCATGTAAGTTATAGCTCCTTTGACTTCGAGCTGTTTGCGCAGTGAAGGCAGTAATATAGCCAGTTCTAAATCGCTAATTTGCTGTTTAGCGCCCGTTTGACCATCTAAATAAGTAAACGACCCGCCATAAATAGCGACCTCGCCTAACTGAATATCAAAGTTTTCAGGTAATTTGACTGCCTCACCCGATTGAGTTTGCTGGTCTGATTGTTTAGCTACTGCATCAAATAACTGCCAGTTAGCTTTGCCGCTTTTATCGGTTTCTAGCAAGATATCAGGCTCATTAATAACAAACTTTTCTAGTCTTAACTCGCCACCGAGTAATGAAAGCCAAGGAATATGAACAGCAAGTTGCTGCATACTCGCCATATCAGCGCGAGAGCCGCTAGGCATATTGGCAAAATGCACATCATTAAGTTCTAACTTTAATGCAGGAAATACACTGAGGGTTTTATCGCCCTTTATGGTTAATGTGCGCCCGGTTGTATTTTCAACCTGCTCAGACACTTTATTAAAAATGGTATCAGTAGGAATTAAAAAAGGTGCAGCAACAATTAGCGCTATGCATAGCAATAATAAAACACCAATAACTTTAAATAAGGTCTTCATGATCATCCTTTCAAACGTGCAAATAATGCTCTTATCATAGCGGGAGTTAGCGCGAAAAGCATTGTTAAATAATAAAAAACGTATCAATTAGAGCTCCCCTCTTTCTAAGTCAGCTTTTGAATACCCATTTTAATAAACTTAAAGATTCATGCTCCTGATTACATTGATGCAATTGTTAGGTATGATCCCCGCCCCTGTTGTATTTAGCCTAAATAAGCTAAAATGAAGCGACTAAAAAATATATCTAACCGGAGAGTCTACAAGGCATGAAGAAACTGCTAATTTCACCGTCAAAAATGGCATTAGGCGAGCAAGAAAGTCAAATTTATCAAAATATTCTGAAACAATCTTCAGAGCTAAGCCTAAACCTGATGGCTGTGAAAGTGGAAAACCATCCAGAAGACTTTTTAGGTTGGTGTTACGAGCTATTAAATGCAAGCCGCGACCGCATTAATTACGACTTACTTGAAACCCAGCAATTACCATTATTAAAAAAGCTGCATGACCAACTTATTTCAGCCATTAGCTTTTTACAGTTAAAAACATTACGGGTAGCACCTTGGCCAGTAGTGAGTATGTTTGTAGAGCAACATAAAGAACTGGTAGCACTTGATGAGCAATTACGTTTAACTACTTATATTGCAGGCCTACGCGAAAAGCCGTTAAAAGAGATGATCCCTGAAGACTTACTCGCTTTTAGCGGTAAGCACATGGCATCACTGGATCCTAGTACTTATAACTTTGATGTGGAATGGTTTGCCTCTACAAAAAGCGCCAAAGGTTTTCACCAGATGCTGGCTGATTTGCCAGGCGCATTCGACGATGCACTCAGCAATATTCCACTTGAGGGTGATGTAGCGCAAAGTGATTACCAACAATTTGTAATTGCTTATTTGAGTGCATTTAATGGTAGTGATGAAAAACCAACTCTGGCGCCTGCAACCCGCTTATTAGCAATGCGTCGCCCTGATGTGTTTACTCCAATTAGTAACAGTCGCTTAGATGCACTTTGCTCCGCACTTGGTATCACCAAATTAAATAACCGTGACTTTGAGCGTTACTGGCAAGATGTAGTACAAAGCATTCACGCTATGTCATGGTTTAAAATGGCCAATGCTGGTAATGAACTAGAAACACAGTTGGTGGATATTAAAGCGCTTATACCTTGCTTTTTCTATTATGCAGATACTAATACTGCAGATAACTCTAACTACATTAAGCTACTTAATAAACCTACACGTAGCACTTCTAGCAGCAGTAAAGCGCCACGTCGAGGCAAAGAATCTGCTGAGATTTTAGTGGATCGCGCGCTCGCTGCTGATGATGTTCCAGAGCATATTCGTGCTAAACGTGACTCTATTATTAGCGAAGTACAAAAAGGCCGCGGTGTTAACGAAACAATTACCCTAATGCGTGCCATTTTTGGTTAATTAACCCACAAGAAAAATAAAATAGCCTAGCAGCGCTTTGATGGTGCAGCTAGGCTATTTTTTGCACCAGCAAAGTGAACCTGCTAAATAATTACTTTTCTATCCCTACCTCATATTATTTTCAATACATTGTTTTAAATAATAAAAATAATTTATAAACGAATAAGTTTAATTTGGCACACACAGTGCAAATACCCCATTAGTAACATAATAAAATGCCGCCAAACAAAAGGTTGTAGTCGTTCATAATAAAAAGCCTTGGCGTGCAAAATCATACAATGGGAAATGAGACATGCTAAAACTACAAAAAACAATATTGATCAGTGCATTGGCATTAACAGGAATGACATCAACTACTGCATTTGCTGAAGTAACAGCAAATGCAGCAGCCACTTCAAACTACTTATGGCGCGGACAGGAGCAAACTGGTGGCGATGCTGCTGTATCTGGCGGTATTGATTACACTAATGGATCTGGCTTTTATGCGGGTACTTGGGCGTCAAATGCGTCTTGGGCCGATGAAATGACCTACGAACTAGACTTATACGCCGGTTTTGGCGGCGCAATTAATGAAAGTGTGAGTTATGACGTAGGGTATATCTATTATGCGTACCCTGATGCGGCATCAGGTGCCGATGCTGATTTTTCAGAAGTTTATGGCAGCATTAGTGTGCAAGGTTTTACATTTGGTGCAGCCGTACTTGCAACATCTGCAGCCAGTGGTGATGGTACTGATTTTGGTGATTCATTGTATTTAAATGCCGATTACAGCTTCGCTGTTGGTAGCAATGGCACTGAAATGGCGCTACACATAGGGCATTACTCAGGCGATTTCATCGGTGATGACAATATTATTGATTATGGTGTATCGGTGTCTAAAGATGGTTTTACTTTTGGCCTATCTGATAACGACATGGACGGCTCGGATGTAAAAGCTTATGTAGCCTACGCGGTCGACTTTAACCTATAAAAAGAATGTGTTACTTGCTGCAACACTAAGGGCCGAAAGGCCCTTTCTCATGTTTAAACTACCTAGAAAAAAGTTGTTTAAAAAAAAACAATAAGATAACATTTAAATTCTAAATCACAATTAAGGATTATTATGAATTTATCAAAGAAAGCTTTCGCTATTTTAGCACTTACTCTAATTACAATGAGCTGATTAAGTTATGCAACCATGACATGCAGTTGCACATCAGGTAGCATGACCGTTGTGCATGATGGCAATACTGTTAGTTACCCTTGCTCTGATGGTGGTCGTGTTACTTGCATGATAAAGTAAAGTTAAGCGTTATTTAGAAAGGCGTATGCCTTTCTCTTCTAAGGATAGTAAAATGAAATACGTATTTTTAATTGCACTTGTTATTGTCACCGCTGTAGGTATTAGTATTTTAAATACAGAGCAGCCTTCAAAACCTCCACTAACCCACATACAATCAACTGATGAAGCCGTTATTAGTAATGAAAACGCTAAACCTCCAATTGAGCCAAACACCCTATTTAGTAAAACCCCTGAACCATCTGTCAAACAGCACAAAGTTGTAGATCAAAAAGTGGCAACGATATCTAAATCATCTACTTCAAGCCCCCACGTTTTCTCTGAAGAGTTTGTTTCAACTGAGGATGGAAAAGAATTTGTTTCAAAAAAAGCATTGGACGAGGTATTTAAAAATGATACTTCAATATTACTGCAGCGCATGTCTGATATTGAATACTCTGAAATAGCACAAATACGTAAAGATAAGCTAAATGAGTTTATTCTAAATGAATTAAAAGACGTGACTATTTTACAGCAAGATCTCGAGTGTGCTGGGAAGGTTTGCGCACTAGAACTTACTTATACACAAAGTAGTAATCAAGCATCTATTGAGACTCTTTCAAGTTTTTCTAAAAACTATTCTTTTCAGCAATTTACTGAAACCGAAAATGGTGATAAAAAATTAAAAGCCCTTTATATTGCAACAGATAACCCTAGCGGTTTAAGTTTATCTGATAGCTAATTAGATATGTGGCTGTATTTACATCAAATACAGCCATATAACAATTAAACTTCACTCCTGATTAATCAACTTATTGAAACAACCTAATAGCTATAGAGCTTAGTAATACGCACTTTACACTCTACTTTTTATAACACACCACCTTTTGTTAACAATCGGTTACAATTGAGTGAGATTAGTACCTGCTTTTTCCTATATTATTAATCTACTCATTGGTATCAATTGTTTACCAACCCACAAATAGGTTATTAAGGAATAATAATGAAGTCATCTAACGCGCTTTCTGCTTGTATCGATATTTTTATCAGCCCAAGCAAGGCTTTTAACGGGCTAAAAGAAGCTAAAGGCTGGTCTTGGCTTGCTTTTGCACTTCTCGCGCTAACCCTTGCAGCCTCTGCTTATACATTTTACACCACTGCAGACTCACAATTTATTTTAGACCAACAGGTTGCTGCAGCGAGTGTGGATGCCACAATTGGCGAGAAAAAAATGATTCGTCAAAGTATGGAACAAAGCCTCGATAACCAAGTGTGGTTTGCAATTGGTGGTGGGATTTTCGGCCTTCTTTTTATTAATGCACTCCTATCTGGGTATTATATGCTGATATCCAAGCAAGACCCTGATGCTAATTACGGCTATGGTGCGTGGTATGGTTTTGGTGTTTGGAGCATGATGCCGATGGTTATTTCAAGTTTAGGTGTTGTTGCGCTAGTTCTTACAGCCAGTAACAATGAATTACCTATTAGTTTGTTTAATTATGCATCGATAAATCAGTTGTTGCTGGGGTTAGAGCTTGGAGATAGCTTTTACACCATGATGGAAAGTTTAAGTATTTTTAGTCTTTGGAGCATAGCTTTGGTTGCTATTGGCCTAAAATGTTGGACTAATTTCAGCTTTAATAAAGCACTTCTTTTTGCTGCGCTACCGACCATTACCATTTACAGCATCTGGACAATTATTATTGTTGCTTAAAGGAATGTAGGTAAACTTTTTTGCCTACTCATTAAATACGGAAATAAAAATGAAAAAAGCGATTATCATTACCCTAGCAATTGCAGCTTTTATTGCTCTTATTGTATCAAAGCAAATTACTGGCGATGAAAAAGCACCAGAAGTAAATGTTGCACAGGTTGAGCAAGGTAGTATTGCAGACTCCATTATGGCCTCTGGTAATTTAGTCTTTAATACTCAAGTGCAGTTACGTTCAGAGGTAACCGGGCGAGTCGATAAGGTCTTTGTTGAAGAAGGGCAAAGTGTAAAACAAGGCGACATTTTAATGCGCTTAGATACCACTGCTTTTGAGTCAGAAGTAACACGTAATAAAGCGGTATTACGAGCTAGCGAAATAGAAATAAAACACAGTAAAACACGCCTTTTAAACATCGAACGTCAATTAAAGCGTCAAAAAGAACTTTATGACGTAGGCCTAGCTGGGCAAGAAGTATACGAGAACTTACAAAATGCACGCGACCTTGCCAAAATAGATATTGAAGCCAGAGTAGAGTCTTATAATCAAGCAAAAGCCTCTCTTTCAATCGCTGAAGATAGACTCAGTAAAAGTGTATTTCGTGCTCCAATGAGTGGCCTGCTCGCCTCAGTAAATATTAAAGAAGGCGAAACCGTTATTGCCGGCACCACTAATATTATTGGCTCAGATTTAATGCTGGTTGCCGACCCAAGCGCTATTTTGGCTGAGCTGAGAGTTGATGAAACTGATATTGCTGGGATTAAACTAGACCAGCATGCTGATATTTATGCTGCTGCGTACCCTAATCAACCATTCACTGGCAAGGTCATTAACATTGGAACATCAGCAAAAAATCAAGCAGGTTCACAAGGTTTATCATTTCGAGTGAAAGTGTTACTTGATAACACCGACAGGCAACTATACGCTGGTATGAGCTGCCGTGCAGAAATCGCAACAAGCATTGCAGTGAATGGCTTAAAGCTCCCTATCGAAGCCGTACAAAAAGAAGATGATAAGACGTTTGTATGGCGTTTAAACGACGATAACACTGTAAGCAAAGCCTATGTAGAAGTGGGTATTTCTTCAGATATAGAGCAAGCCATTACCCAAGGTTTAAATAAAGGGGAGCGAATTGTTATTGGCCCTGCACGCCCTATCAGTAAGCTAAAAGAAAATGATACGGTAAAAGTTAAGCAATCAACTGCCAAGGATGCGCAATAATGTCGGCGGTAATTAAGCTTGAGCATATTAACAAGCAATACAAAATGGGTGAGCAAATTTTTAAAGCCCTTGATGATGTAAACGTGGTCATTAATGAAAACGAGTACGTTGCTATAATCGGCCCTTCAGGTTCAGGTAAGTCAACGTTAATGAACTTATTGGGTTGCTTAGATACTCCGACTACTGGGGACTACTTTTTAAAAGATAAACTTGTAAAAAGTATGACAGAAACCGAGCTTGCTCATCAGCGTAACGAAAGTGTTGGCTTTATTTTTCAGAGCTTTAATTTACTTCCCCGCGCGTCGGCACTTGAGAATGTGATGCAGCCTTTGGTTTATAGGTTTATACCCGCCAAACAACGCAAACAGAAAGCCTTAGATGCCTTGAAACGAGTTGGCCTTGGCGACAAAGTTAGTCATTTATCGAGCCAACTCTCTGGTGGGCAACGCCAGCGTGTTGCCATTGCCCGTGCCTTAGTCACCAAACCGCATATTCTACTCGGTGACGAACCAACCGGGAATCTAGACAGCAAAACCACCACTGAAATTATGGCGCTATTTGATGAGCTACATAATGAAGGGCATACCATTATTTTGGTAACTCACGAACAAGAAATTGCCGACCATTGCCAGCGAGTTATTCGCTTAGTTGATGGCAAGGTAGTGAGCGATGTGCGTAAAGGTGAAGGAGACAAACAGCATGTTTAAATCTGCTATTGCTATTATGGAAGGAACAAAAGCAGCACTAATGGCTATTAAAGCCAATGCCATGCGAAGCGCACTCACTTGTTTAGGAATTATCATTGGGGTTGCCGCGGTTATTACTGTGGTGGCCGTTATGCAAGGCTTTACTAAGCAAATTAACGATCAACTCGCAGATATGGCACCTGATGTAACCACAATTAAACCCTTTACCAGTATTGAACAAGAAATGGTGGGCAAAAACGCTAAACTCACTTACAACGATTTTTTAACCTTAAAAGCACGAGTTAAAGAGGCTGAAACACTCACTGCACTGATGTTTACTTGGCGTTTTTCTGGTGGCGCTGAATATGGGAATAAAAGCCACTCATCACGAGTAATGGGCACAGAACAAGATTATCAAAAAGCGTATAGAACCTTTCCTGAACTTGGGCGCTTTATTCGTGCCGAGGATGATGAAAAGCGCCGTCGAGTCGCTTTTATTGGTCCATCCATTATTGAAAAGCTAAACCTGCCAAAAAACCCTGTAGGCGAATATATTAAACTTGGCGGCGAGTGGTTTAGAATTATTGGTGTTGCTGAAAAGCAGGGTAGTTTATTAGGGTTCGATCAAGACGATTATATTAATATTCCCATCAGTACCATGAGCGCATTAGAGGGTGCAAGTAGCACTAGTAATGTACAAATTATGTTTAGACTCAAAGAAGACAGTGATGAAGAGTTGGTACTTGCTAAAATCACTCGCATTTTACGCCAATTACATAAACTAAAAGACAATCAAGAAAACGACTTTGAATTTGAAACGGCTGAAAAAGCACGCGCTAATGTTGATAAATTTACAGGTAGCGCTACAGCAATTACCGCAGGGATTGTCGGTATCAGTCTTGTTGTTGGCGGTATTGGGGTAATGAACATTATGCTTGTATCTGTCACCGAGCGTACCCGCGTTATTGGTACATTAAAAGCGCTTGGTGCAACACCTGGGTTTATTATGCTGCAGTTTTTAGTCGAAGCCGTAGTACTGTCATTATTTGGTGGTTTAATTGGCCTAGCCATTGGCTATGGGGGGGCTGCGCTCATTTCTTTTATGGTACCTAGCATGCCAGACGCTTACATACCTGGCTGGGCAATCATGTTGTCGTTTGGCTTTACCTCGCTAATTGGTATTGTATTTGGTTTAGCCCCAGCGATAAAAGCAGCAAGACTGAATCCAATTGATGCTTTACGTTATGAATAACCGCTCTGAATAGCAACCTATTTGCTTACAATTGCACCCTAAAACAGCTTACTTCATTGTTTTAGGGTACATATTAGGTTCACTTATCTATTGGCTAAGCCTTGCTATGTGATATAAATACTTTTGCTCAGCGCGGGTTTACAAACTTAAACAGATCAAGCCTTTACTGTAATTTTAAACCAAACACTCTAAAAATAAGAAGCGAACAGCCATGCAAGATCATAAAAGCCAATCATTAACCGATTTTATAGAATACCCGCCAGAGGAAATGCTCGCGCGTGCGAATGAGTTTTTACAAACTAGCCAACGCCGCCATAGTATTCGTAGCTTTAGTAACCGCCAGGTGCCAAAAGAAATCATCGAAACCTGTATAAAAGCGGCAGGTACAGCGCCTAGTGGCGCAAACCACCAGCCATGGCATTTTGTAGCCATTAATAGCGCAGATGTTAAAAAGCAAATACGAGAAGCCGCTGAAAAACTAGAGCGCTCATTTTATGAAGGTCGCGCAGGCGAAGAATGGCTTGATGCATTAAAACCTTTAGGCACCGATGCTAATAAACCCTATTTAGAACACGCACCATGGTTGATTGCAGTGTTTAGTCAAAAAAAGGGAGGTGTAAATACGGACGATAAAAACACTAATTACTATGTGCATGAATCAGTAGGGCTGGCCACTGGTTTTTTAATTCAAGCACTACACCGAGCAGGCCTTGCAACCTTGACCCACACGCCAAAACCAATGAGCTTTTTAACCGATATTTGTGGCCGTGATAAAGACAACGAACGTCCTTATATGCTATTAATTGCAGGCTACCCCGATGAGCATGCAACGGTGCCACTGCATGCACTTGATAAAAAGTCGCTGGATGAAATAGCCACTTTTATTTAACCTGAACTCTGATTAAGAGAATTACTAATACTTTGAATATAAATGATATTTATGTTTACTTTCTCTAGCGCTGGAAATAGCTGCTTGAGATAGATTTATTATCCAGAGTTCAAGTTATTTAGTTATTGGTTGATAATCCACTGCTATTTTATCGCCAGCTTTAAGACCCGTAATAATATGTTGCTGATTATCAATCTGCTCACCTAAGCGCACAAAACGACGCTCAATTTTGTCAGCTTTAATGACATACATCATACTGAGCTGTCCAAAGTCATGTATCCAATTAGGGTTAACAAGCACACCTTGGGTGTTTTCAAACGGTAAATGCAATTGTGCATATAACCCAGGGATCATCCCTGGCTGTGGTTCAATTTCTAGCCGGATCAGTAAGCTACGTGCAGCGTTATCAACGACTGGTACAATTTCACTGATATTTGCAAACGTTGTTAGATCGAGCGAAGGTAAACTCACGTTTAAACGATCGCCTAACTTAAGCTTTACTGCTTGTTGCTCTCGTACATTAAAAGCAAGTTGAAGTTGTTTTGGATTATAAAGCGTTAACAACGGTATGCCAGGCGAGGCTGTATCGCCAGGTTCGGCTAAACGCTCAACAACTACACCCGAGATTGGGGCTTTAATTTGCGTGTAATTAAGTGATACCTGCGCCTGGGTTTGCTGCTGTTTTGCTCCAGCTAAGTTGGCAGTTAAGTTATCAAATTTTGCTTTAGCATCATCAAGCTCACTCACTGGTACTAGCCCTTTTCCCTGTAACTCAGTTACTCTAATGAGTTGCTTTTTAGCTTGGTTTAATGAGGCTTGCACCGCATTAATATTTGCCTCACTTTGTGCCAGCAACGCTTTAAAGTCATCTTGCTTTAGGGTGATCAATAAGTCACCTTGACTAACCTTATCACCGGCACGCACTTTAAATTGCTTTACTTGTGCCATTACATTTGACGAAATTTGGGTGTTTTGTTTCGCAATTACACTCCCTGGTACATGCTCTGTTCGCGAAATAGTTTGCAGCTCAACAGTGACCACCTCACCTTGATATTGAGTAACTGGAATCTCTTTTAACCCTGCAGGCTGTTTATCACTAAAGCTACCGGCCATGTATAGCACTGCTACAATAACCACAACCAATGCACTGATTGCGCCAAAAATTTTTGATTTACCCTGCATGTGCTTCTTCCTCTGGGTTTGTAAACACTAAATAATAAACAAGCGGTACAACAAATAACGAAAACACGGTAGACGCGACGATGCCAAAAATAATTGCTATGGCTAATCCGCTAAATACTGGGTCAAGTGTGATCACTAAGTTACCTAACAAAGTAGTTCCGGCGGTTAATAATACTGGGCGCATTCGTACCGTCCCTGCAGCAATAAGTGCCTCTTTTATTGCCATCCCCTGAGCACGTGCTTGGTTAATAAATTCGACTAAAATAAGTGAATTACGTACTACAATACCTGCTAAGGCAATCATGCCTATCATCGCAGTAGCGGTAAATAATACCGGCTCAGGAGCCCCCGCTATGGTGCGTTCACCAAATTGATTGAGTAACCAAAACCCAGGCATAATACCAATCACAGTTAATGGAATAGCCGACATGATAATCAGCGATAAACTCGCCGACTGTGTTTGTACCCGTAAAATAATAAATATAGCACTGAGCGCAAAGGCAAAAGCAATGCCCATATCCCTAAACACATCAATGGTGATACGCCACTCACCTTCACCACTAAAGTTAACATCAGTTCCTTTCGGTAATTGCCATGGCGCGGTTCCGCCATTATTAAAAAAGTGCCGTGTTAACCACGCGTTTTTTTCAAACCCATGATCACTTGCGTTTAAATCGGCATTTACATCCGCAATAATCTCTGCAGGCGTGCGTCCATTTAGTTCCGCCATCACATAAATAACGTCACGCTGATCTTTACGCATTAGTGTGTCGGCCACGTTTAATGGTTTAAACTCTCCCAGCTCTGAAAGCGATACTAAAGGCCTTGGTGCACTTGTTATACCTAACTCATTACTGGTTTTAGCTAAGTCCCTATCCCCTCTTACTTGCAGCGCAAGTAATTGTGAAAGCTGATTACGTTCGCTATAAGGCAATTGTAATTGTATTGGAATCGGCTGAGTTTCATTGCTTACATACAACACACCAACCTGTTGTCCCTGCGAAGCAATACTGAGTGTTTCTGCAATATTTTGGGTAGCAACAGCACTGAGCGCTGCTTTGGTTTTATCCGTAATAAAGCGCTGTAATGGGGCTGGGGCAACTAAAGATGTGTCAACCTCAACAACATGAGGCTCTTGGCGCAAACGTGCAGCAACATGTTGAGCAGCCTGCCTATGGGTATGCTTATCAACAAAGGGATCACGATACACTTCAGCAACTAAAGTGCTCAATACCGGTGGCCCAGGTGGTACCTCGACCACTTTGATAACAATGCCATTTTTTGCTAAAGGAGCAAGTTGTTCGCGTAGCCGCATAACCACACCATGCGATTGATGATCTCGTGCTGATTTATCCACCAGCAATACTCTGAGCTCTGCTAAGTTAGCGGCTTCACGGCGATAATAACCACGCACCATGCCATTAAAATCCATACTGGAGGGGTGCCCAATATATGCGGCTATTTCACTTACTTCATTTAACTGCCATGTGAGGGTTTGAATCTGCTTAGTAAATGCAGCCGTGCTCTCTAGACTAGTACCCTCTGGCATATCTATAAGTACTTGCAGCTCATTTTTATTATCAAAAGGCAGGAGCTTTAATGGCACCAAGCGCATCACGGGTAACATGGCGCTGATAATAAACAATCCTAACGTTATCCATAGCACCCATTTAGCTCGCCCTTTTGAGGCAAGTAATGGACTGAGTAGTCTTTGGTATAAACCCGCTTTAGGTTCAAGATCAGGTTGTTCTAAGGTGTTTGGTTTAAGCAATTTCATTGCCAGCCAAGGAGTGACAAAAAAAGCTACCAAAGTAGACACCATGACACTAATGGGCACGTTAAACGCCATAGGTGCCATGTATGGCCCCATCATGCCGGTAATAAACGCCAGTGGAATAAACGCCACCATAATAGTGAGTGTAGACATAAGCAAGGCATTTCGAATTTCGCTCATTGCGCCAACAACATGCTGTTTTTTATTGCCTTTGTTATTTATAAAGCGGCTAATATTATCAATACCCGTGATAGGGTCGTCTACCAGTAAGCCTAATGATAAAATAAGCGCAAATAAGGTCACCCGGTTAATGGTGTAACCAAATGCAAAATCTAATGAGAGTGTAATGCCATAACAAATAGGAACCGCCAGTCCAACCACCACGGCAGGACGCCAACCTAAAAACACGCCAACAAATATCACCACAGTAAACACCGCAAACACTAAACTTGATGTGAGGTTATTTACTTTTTCATTCGCAGTTTGGCCATAATCTCTGAGCACTGTATGGCTAACTTCTGGTGGCAGTAAAGTATTTGCAAGTTCATTCATCATGGTATGAACATCATTTGCAACAGCAACCGCATTAGTCCCTGCTTGCTTAGCTACGCTTAAAGTAACCATAGGCAACTGCTGCTGATCAGTTGATTGCGCTAACCATTGGTAATGCTCAGTTTCACTAGGGCCATCGCTGACTGTTGCAATGTCCATCAAGTAAACACTTTTACCATTAACCACATTAACAACTAATTGCTCTACCGCTGATTGTGTTCTTAGTACATCACCTGCCTGAATTGCAATTTGCTGCTGATTATCAACCACACTCCCTACTTGAGTGAGTTGGTTTGATACATTTAATGCGTAAAAAACATCGTTTACCGTGGTTTGATGGGCAGCCAGTGCGCTGGCATTTAAATTAATGGTAAGAGTGCGTGTACGCCCTGAAATTACTTTAACTTCACTGGTATGCTCAATGCGTTGTAAATTATTAGCAATTTCGTTAGCAAAACGGGTTAGTTCGTAATCACCATAGAGTTGCGGGTCTTTACTGTAGAGACCTAACATCACAATCGGCACGTCATCTACTTCTATTGGGCGAATTTGCCAACTTTTGATCACCGATGCCATTGTATGCTGATAACTATTTAATTTTGCATAGGTATCTAAAATAGCTTGTTCGCGGTTGTGCCCTACTTCAAAACGCAGCGTAACCACTGTACTGTTAGTTTGTGTGGTTGAGTAAATATGCTCAACTCCCACCAGCTGAGCCAGTAACTTCTCGAGCGGTTGTGTTACTAACCTAGCGACTTCAGGCGCCTCAACGTTAGGTGCTGATACATAAATATCGAGCATGGGCACAGTAATTTGCGGCTCTTCTTCTCGAGGTGTTTGATTTAGTGCAAATACCCCAAGTAACAAAGACATCACAAAAATAACAATCGGAATGCGACCACTTAAACTACTTTTTACCGCATTGTCTATTAAGCTCATCGCACTTAGCCCTTACAGAATAACCCATACAAGGTACCAAGCAGAGCGACTGCATTTTCATCAATGACACGATAATAAATTGTTTGGCTCTCGCGGCGCGTAGCCACAATGTTTGCTTTACGCAACGCTGCTAAGTGCTGAGATAACGCAGACTGCGCTAATGGCACGGCTTCATTGAGCTGAGATACGCTCATTTCTGAATCTTGCAAAGAACATAAAATCATCAAGCGATTTTTATTGGCTAAAATTTTTAATAGCTGCTCGGCTTGTTCTACATTGCCGGCCATGGCAGTAAAGTCAATATTCATACTATGCTCTTATTCTAAAATAGAGTCTGAGTATAAGACGTTAGATTAGAAAAGTCTAATATTAGATTTTACTAATATAGATAAATCTAATATAGTGACTGTACTGAACTAAATAACTGGCCTACTATAATGAAGCTAAATAACGCACTCAGACTAATCGCTGGCATAATGATTATTGTGTCGCTTTTATTGCAAACTTATCACGATCCTAAGTGGATTTACTTTACAGCTTTTATCGCAGTAAATTTAATTCAATCAGCTTTTACTAGCTGGTGCCCAATGATCACTCTATTACGCAAACTTGGCTTTAAGGAATAAACACCATGCTTACCCCTATTCCCGATTTACTAAAAATAATTACTCCTAATCAGCGTCGTATTGATGCCGAACAAGCAAAGAAAGAGCTTGAGCAAAATAAAGGATTGTTGATTGATGTACGAGAACCCGCTGAACATGCCACCAAAGCAGCTATAGGCGCTATAAACATTCCTCGCGGATTACTTGAAATGAAGCTAATGGAAATAGAAAAAGACGCAGCCCGTCCTATTTATTTACATTGCGCTAGTGGTGCACGCGCAACATTAAGTGCTGAAGCGCTGACACGCGTAGGCTACGAAAACGTGACAGTTATTACCTGTAAAGCAGAAGATGTTTGTCAGGCATTTTAAATGCTAAGAATTAAATTACTCGGCGATCAACCGATCGCTGAGCTTTGTAACATAATCCAAATTAGAGAATTACAATGCTCAATTAAAATCAAAGATTGAAATTAATAAACTTAAAAGCTAGTGTATATAAAAAAGGAACACTCGTCTAAGGAAGACTTTATGAAAAAAGTTGCAGCTTTATTATTTTTACTCGGCATTGCTCACTCTGTAAATGCTGATGACAGCATAACCTTAATGGTATGTGAAGATTGTAATAATGACAGAGCCTCTGAACTAGCAAAAAGCTATGCACCATTAACTCAATGCAACACTACACTCTCTAATCAAAAAGCAGCGATTGCTGATCAAACATGTGATTCCAATCCGCATAAAGTTATTATTGTGGATGTCTCTGGTAACAACCATTCTGCATTTTTTGTAGGAAATCATAGTAAAAATGGGTCAGGTAAATATACAGAAGCTACGATATTAAATAAAAATGATCTGATTGCTATATCTAAACAAAAAGCAATTGATGAGCGTTTCTCAACATTTAAACACACTCTTCAGACTGAACTAGGCCTAATGTCATTTCATCAAATAAGTCAGCTTTCTCCTCTAGATAGACAAAACAACTGCCCCTCCCATATAAATAGTGCAGTAAAGGCTGTATTTGAAGAATATACATCATCACGAATTCAAAACTGGGTAAATCATAAAGTTGAAAAGAATATTAAAAACCCTGATAGCTTTTTTACATCAAAACCGATCATAGTTGGTGAAACCTTGTATCGGAATCCATGGAGTGAAATAAGTAAGAATTTAAATTTAGAAGTAAACCTTAACAACGGGAGCGACACGCAATACCGTGTTATTTTTTTAGCAAAGTGGATAAAAGAGCTAGGTGCGTTCACTTTATCGGTAAACCCTTATTTAACTTATTTAGACGGTATTGCATTAAATCACTTTAAAATATCGGCACCATCAATCTCCCATTGCTTAGAAAGTGCTCTAGATAAAAACCTGTCATCATCAATATCTTCATATATTTCGAATACTAATACTGAAGATACCTAGGATTAGCATGTTGTAGGCATCATCGGATGATGCCTACAAATAAACAAGCCAAAAAGTAATCTCTACTTAACCATATTCCATTAACTCCCTATTTAAATGACCTGATCATCTTTTTTCTTCAAGGAGTGTAACTAGCATTTGTTCGATATTTTTCACACTGTAGGCCAGCGAGCGAATAAGTTCGACTTGGCTTTGTGGCTCGTCTTGTTTTGCTTGAACGGGTTGTTCTGCCGTGAGGTTATCTTTTTGCGTTAAAATGGCTTCACGAAATCCACTGGCGTCAACTACCCCAAGTAACGATACCAACGCACCGTGACCAGACTGCCCTGCTGTTTCAAAACTTAAACGGTATAAGCCAAATAGGCGCATTAGCGGCCCCTGACTCAACCCGACATCAGTGATTTTTTCTAGTGGAATCGATTTTTCTTCTTTAAATAAAATACCGCGCTTCACCACTAGCTTGCGCTCTAGTAAATCGGCCGACATAGCGGCTAATACTCGACTTGCGACTAACCACACTAAAAGTAATACAACGGGTAAAAGCACAATAGTTACAACTGGAAAAAGGCTAAATATTGCAGCTAAACACATCCAGTACTGTTTGACTTTGTTATCAAAAGTAGCACTTTTTAAAATTATATTAGACATCGTTTTATCACTTTTAAATTATAGTTTTTTTAAGTTACATTAATTACCAACTGTACGCAATTCAATCAATTTGATAGTTAAAATCCAATAACCACTTTAATCGCAAGCGCGATAAATACCGCACCTAACAGCCTATCTAACCAGATATTTTGCTTAGTAAAACCAAAGCGCTTTTTAGACACCTCAGTAAGTAAAGCCACCAATAAATACCAGCCGGTATCTATCACAAAAACCGTTAAGCACATAATAACGCCAATATTTAAAGTAAGGTTCTCTGGGTCGATAAATTGTGAAAATAACGCCAAAAAGAAAATTGCTAGTTTGGGGTTTAAAAATGCAATGGCAAAGCCATCTTGTAACGCCTTAGAGCTGCTCATGTCGCTTTGCTGAATGTTTAGCTCGCTGTCGTTGGGCTTTGAAAATAGTATTTTCAAACCTAAATATGCTAAATAGGCTGCCCCTAAATACACTAAAAATTGGTACACAGTAGGAAATTGCAACATCAATGCACCTAATCCCAACAGTGAAGCTGCGGCATATAAGCCCACTCCAAAACCATGGCTTAATGCTGCCAGCATGCCATTTTTCATACCACCGCTTAAGCTATGTTTTAATACCACAGCTAAACTGGGCCCGGGAGACATTGCCCCCATCATGCACACCAGTGCTAAGCTCAACCATAATGATAACGCCATTAATAACCCTTATATTTCTTCATTTTCAATAAGTAATGCATAACCATGCACCTGGCCATAAAAGCCTGTCAATGGCACTGCGTTTATTACTTTCCAGCCATCTTGGTTTAATTCCAGTATGCGATCATTTAGTGCGGCTATATCTACCCCACCCAAAAAACGGGCCTTTCTGAATTCGATTACTTTTTGCATTATAAATACCTGCTTTATAGGCTGTATTCAAAATCGTAATGATGAATCCCTTGCTCAATCCGTATTTTCATACTGCCAGTTAGTCCTGCTAGCTCATCAGTGCCTGATTCGGGTACAACTTTTAAAATTAAGCTGTCTTGGCCTTTATCCATAATACCAAAATGCTGCAGTACAAAACTGCCTTTCTTGCCCTCAAGCTCGCCCATCACTTGCTCTATTGCAACATAACCAGCGCTACCTTGGGTGGGAGTCATGGCGCTAAGCATTTCGCCTTGGCTAGTTGCCGTTAAGCTACCAGTAAATTGTTTATCAATCGACATCCGACCTAAATTAACGCCTTGCTGCCCATGTGCATACCCTTCTATAGGCGCTAATGTAACGGTAAACTCGCCTGTTATCTGTTTAGTTGTCATAATTTTTCCCTATTGATGATTTTTAATACTATTGATTTTTAATCTATTGATGCCATATCTATACCTTAATCATCAATAAGAATCTACTATGCCTACAGACAAGCCTGCTTCAGATAAAGCCGCCTTTAGCGCTTTATTCCCTATATTCAATTTTATTAAGCCTTATAAATGGGTGGTTTTAGGCGCTCTAGTAGCATTACTTGCCACCGCAGGGGTTAATTTATCGCTAGGCCAAGGCGTTAAGTTTGTGATTGATCATGGCTTTATTGCCGGCTCGCAAGCGCAATTACAACAAGCTGTTTTGGTATTAATTGGCTTGATCAGTTTATTGGCAGTGGGTACATTCAGCCGATTTTATTTAATGTCGTGGATTGGCGAACGAGTCAGTAATGACATTAGAAAAGCTGTATTCAATCGTATTGTTACCTTGCATCCGAGTTATTTTGAAGAAAACCGCAGTGGCGAGCTGATGTCGCGACTCACCACCGACACTACCTTATTACAATCTATTATCGGCTCATCATTTTCTATGGCGCTGCGAAGCGCGCTAATGTTAGTCGGTGGTTTAATTATGCTACTTGTTACTAATTTAAAGCTTACCTTAGTCGTCGTGGCCTGCGTCCCTTTAGTACTGGTGCCTATGTTGGTTTTTGGTAAAAAGGTACGCAAACTTGCAAGTTCTAGCCAAGATGCGATTGCAGATATCAGCACCTATGCTGGTGAGATCATTCAAAACATAAAAGTGGTACAGAGTTATAGCCATGAACAGCAAGAGCAATCTGCTTTTGCTAATGAAACTGAAAAGGCCTTTAACGTTGCCAAAAGCCGCATTAAACAGCGCTCGTTTTTAATTGCAGCAGTTATTTTTCTTACCTTTAGTGCTATTAGTGCCATGCTCTGGGTAGGCGGTAGTGATGTGCTCGCAGGCGCTATGACGGGCGGTGAACTCGGTGCTTTTGTGTTTTATGCCATTATGGTGGCCATGTCGGTTGCCACCGTCGCAGAGGTTTACGGTGAATTACAACGCGCCGCAGGAGCAGCAGCAAGGTTACTCGAGCTACTTGCGGTTGAAAGTAAAATACAAAATCCCGAAATTCCACAAGATGATCAGTTACATGCAACAACAAGTAACAGTGCAATTTCACTTGAAGGTATTAGTTTTAATTACCCTTCTCGCCCAGATGTAAGCGCATTAAATAATATCAGTTTAAATATTGAAACAGGTAAAACCGTGGCTATTGTTGGCCCTTCAGGTGCCGGTAAAACCACCTTGTTTGAACTGTTACAGCGCTTTTATGACCCTGCCAGCGGAACAATTAAATTTCATAATATAAATATTAAAGAGTTGTCGTTAAACACCTTACGCAACAAAATGGGGATGGTGGCACAAAACCCGATTTTATTTAGCTCTGATGTCATGCATAACATTCGCTATGGCAACCCAAGCGCCAGTGACGAGCAAGTTTATGCAGCCGCCAAACATGCCCATGCTGATGAATTTATAAAACAGTTACCACAAGGCTATAACAGCTTTTTAGGTGAGCAAGGTGTTAGGCTTTCGGGTGGGCAAAAGCAGCGTATTGTACTTGCCCGCGCCATTTTAAAAGATCCCGAAATACTGCTACTCGATGAGGCTACCAGCGCGCTTGATGCGCAAAGCGAGCATCATGTTCAGGCCGCACTTGAACACTTAATGCAAAATAGAACAACGCTGATTATTGCCCATAGACTGGCCACGGTAAAACATGCCGATATGATTGTGGTAATGGAAAACGGCGAAATAAAAGCTACAGGCACTCATCAGCAATTAATGGCAAATAACCCTTTGTATCAAAAACTATGTGAATTACAGTTTAATTTAGATTGATTGCATTTTAGTTGCTACTTCTTTTTGAGCCATTTATTCATTGCGGTATCGTAAGCCTCAGTTAGCTTAGTTTTATCGCACTTTACACCAGCTATGTAACTATCGGGCAAGTCATTTTTTGGCATAACCCCAGCACCAACGGATACCTTTCTAAAACAGCTATCACCTCGTCGATAAGTGGTAAATTGCATATTTTGCTGCTCTATTTTTAATAGTGGCTTTACCTTGCCTGCATGCTCTTTTGAAACTGTAATACGCTTTTTCTGAGGGTCACTCTTTGCAGTATCAGAATAGCCAGTTTGTTGCTGTAAAATACTGTTGAGTCCTTTGTTTAAATCGATCTTTTTATAAGGCTTTAAAATTACAGGCTGAGTATTTTTCGTGATGGTATTTAGCGGCTTAGTCGTTTTCTCTGTTTTTTTATAATTAATATTTAGTGGTTTTGATTGGGTTGCATTGTCAGGCTCAATTGAGTTGATTTCTGAATTCACATTTTTGTTAGCGCGTTGTTGAGGGGGTTGTTGTATTGCTTTAATTTTGGCAGGCACACTTACCATATAAGCTTTAATTGGGGTTGATTGTGGCGGCTTTATTTTAGGTGCTTTTAATGAGGCAACAAAAAACAAAACTAATCCATGTAAACATACCGATAAAATAATTGCCGTGCGCCACGCTGCCATAAATATGTCCTTATCGAAGAACTATTTGTGACAGCTAACGCAGGCAAAAGTGCCATTAAAATATACAAAACCACGCATTTGCGCGGTTTTAGCTATTAACCTTGTGTATTAGGCACTATTTGAATTTCGACGCGGCGGTTTTGCGCGCGACCATTCGCGGTATCGTTAGTGGCAATTGGGCGTGATTCACCAAAGCCGCTCGTGCTTACTCGTGCAGCCATAATTTGTTGGTTTACTAGGTAATTTTTTACACTTTGTGCACGCTGCTCTGAAAGAGTCATGTTGTAACTATCTTTGCCCGTGCTGTCGGTGTGACCTTCAACACTTAAGTAGGTTTTTTCGTATTTATTCATTACACTTGCTATCGCATTTAGAGTGTCATGAAAGCCCGATGAAATATAAGATTGATCAGTCGCAAACGTAATATTAGAGGGCATCACTAAGCGTAAGTTATCACCTTCACGTACCACTTCAACTCCCGAACCTGCTAGTTCATCACGAAAAGCAGCCTCTTGTTTATCCATGTAATCACCTACAGCTGCACCCGCTAGCGCACCAATAGCTGCACCAATAAAAATACGTTTATCTTTGTGGTTACCTGTAGCTTTACCTAAAATTCCCCCTGCTGCAGCACCAATCGCGGCGCCTTTACCTGTGTTATTCATTTCACAGCCAGAAAGTAATACAGCAACGACAGTGACACTTAAAAGTGATTTAGTTAACATCATGGTAATTTCCTATTCATTAGAATTTATTATTGCGATTATGCAAACATTTGTATGAACCAAAAATGAAGAGTAACGTAAAACACGTATTATTACTTACTTCATACGGACTAATGATAGCATTTCATAAAAATGTCATACTTATTTGTGACACTTTAATGATTTATCAAAAAGGCGATGGCCACTATGTTAATTGCGATTTTTAGACAGTTTTTTTTGCTTGGCTGCATGAGTTTTGGCGGCCCTGCCGCCCATTTAGGTTACTTTAAACATCACTTTGTTGATTCGCTGCGCTGGTTAAGTATCAGTCGCTATTCACAGCTAATAAGCCTCAGCCAAGCTCTGCCTGGCCCTGGATCTAGTCAGGTTAGCTTTGCAATTGGAGTAGAGCGTGCAGGTGTAATCGGTGGTATCACCGCATTTATTGGTTTTACCTTGCCTTCTTTTTTAATAATGACACTGCTTGCTATTAGTGCTCACCAATTTGACGCCGTTTATTTTGCTGTGATCACCGGATTGAAGCTATTTGCCGTAGTAATTGTTGCCGATGCGACCCTTAGTATGGCCAAAAGCTTTTGCAGCAATCTAATCCTTAAGCTAATTGCAGTTATAAGCACCCTAGCTCTTATTCTACTGCCGATGTTAAGTACACAAATTATTATTTTACTTATTGCAGCCGCAATCGGCGCTATCTGGCCACTCTTAAAATTAAGTGATTTATCACAGCAAACTAGTAGTGAACAGGGAAAAGTTAACTGGGTTGCACTTAGTTTGTTTGCGCTACTACTTGGAGTTAGCTTTATTCCAATAGGGCAAGAATTTGCGTTATTTGCGCCTTTTTACCAAGCTGGTGCTATGGTATTTGGTGGCGGGCATGTTGTGTTGCCAGTACTTCAAGCGGGTGTGCCAACGTTAAGTGATGATCAATTTTTAACGGCCTACGCCAGTGCTCAGGCTATACCTGGGCCTATGTTTACAATAGCCACCTACTTAGGCGCACAGCTAAATACCGAGCAGCCAATAATGGGCGCAATCATAGCTACATTATTGATATTTACCCCAGGGTTTTTACTGATGTTGGCATTTCAGAAAAGCTGGATTAATTTAGCCAGTAAGCCCCGCTTTGCCAGCTCAATTGCCGCGCTTAATGCCGCCGTGGTTGGCTTTTTAGCTGCAGCATTGTATTCGCCCATTTGGACTTCAGCTATAAATAGTGTGTGGCATATTGCATTAGTGATTGCTGCATTTGCGTGGCTACGTATGAAAAAGCCACCTATTTGGTGGCTATTATTATTGTTTATTGGTGTTGGCCTTGGACAGCATTATTGGGCACTTTAATACTAGGTTTGCCCGCCATATTCACCCCGTCTGCTGGGCTTAACTGCCCACTGACACTTTGATAAGCGCGCAGTCCAAACACCGGTAATACGGCCAGTAAATGATCCATAATTTCAGCTTGTAAATGCTCGTACGATATCCAACGTTTGTCTTCACTAAAGCAGTAAAACTCAATCGGGAGGCCATGGTTAAGCGGTTGTAGTTCACGCACCATGAGTGTGAGCGAGGTATTGATTTTACTGTGTTGCTTTAAGTAACCCTCTGCATAGCGACGAAATAACCCTAAGTTAGACACCGGATCGGGAAGTGTGCCTAGTCGAATATATTCTTGCAGTGGTATTGCCGCTTCTATTTGCGCTTTAAAATCATCATCAACTAAAAAGATGCTGTTCATATCAATGTTTAAAGAACGTTTAATACGTCGCCCACCAGACTCCTGCATACCACGCCAGTTTTTAAATGAACCGGCCACCAGCATATAAGTGGGTATAGTCGTTATGGTGTTGTCCCAGTTACGCACTTTTACAGTATTAAGTCCTAAATCAATTACTTCGCCATCGGCGCCGTAGTTATCTACTTGGATCCAGTCCCCATAGGTCACTAAACGATTAGCGGCAATTTGAATGCTGGCGACAAAACCTAATATGGTGTCTTTAAATACTAATAAAGTAACAGCGGCGATCGCACCAAAACCAGAGAGAATATAAGTCGGCGATTTTTCAAGCACAATACTAACAATTAATATTGAACACACAATAAAGGTGATCAGCTTCACTACTTGAATTAGCCCTTGAATAGGCACTTCGCGGGCAAAGTCTAGTTGGTTATAAATAGCGCCAGCAATGCTCACTATGCTGCTAATAATAAAACCTATATAAATAATTAATAATGCTTGGCCAATGGTTTTAAGGATCTCTTGGGCAATTTCATTAACGGGGTAAACACTATCAAATGTGGCTAAAAAAAGTACACAGCATAACAAGCAAGCAATTCGTTTATTCAGCTTGGTCAACATAGGTGACAATGAACCAATACGCTCAGGAGAGAGTTTAGTCACCACCTTTTGAATACCCGGTAACATTAAGCGACGGGTAAATAAGTAAACAAATAATAACGAAAGGATGCCAATGGATGAGGCCGTGATTGCGCTGAGAAAAAAAGCATCGGGGACTTTTTCAAACCAAGGAGTAATTAGCTCCTGTAGGTGTGTTTTGGTCATGGTATTTCAATTTCCTTACTGGGAGTTAATTCAGTACTAGCTTGCTGAATATGAATAGCGCTTAATTGCTTATCTTTTATTGTCCATAAATTATTTAAATATTGCTGAAATTCGGCTCTAAATGCGTGATCTGTTTGATAACTGCCAATCATCTGTGTATTTATTGGCATCACCTCAATTGTAATATTAATAGACTCTAGTTCGCCTTTTAAAATATTACGACACACATGATCTGACTTACCGCTATACACTAAACTAGTGTTAAGCATAGCGTCAAATTGCTCGTTTAAAACTTCTAAGGCAAAAGCAGTTCCACCAGCCTTAGGCTTTAATAAATGCTGAAAAGGGCTTTGTTGATGCTTATGCTTTTGCGCAGTAAAACGTGTACCTTCTACAAAATTAACTATGGTTGTAGGATGATGACGAAAGTTACGGCAACTGCGCTTAGTGCGCTCGACATCTAAGCCTTTTAAATTGGGATTTTTAGCCAATTGCGCTTTGCTCACCCGTTTCATAAAGGGCATACCCATTGCCCACGCACCAGTGCCTATAAATGGCACGTACTTAAGCTCATCTTTTAAAAAAAACTTAGGAGCTGGTAATGCATTTAACGAGCTTAATACCGCAATATCAAGCCAGCTAATATGATTACTGATTAGCAAATACCAACTATTGGCATTCACCTCCCCACTAATATTAACTTTAATATCATTACAGCCTAGCCATAGCCCTAAGCGGTTACCTTTACACCACCCCTTGTACGCACTGTGTAATAATTTACTTACTACGGGTATGGGCAAAACCAATTTAACTAACCCTAGGATAAGTACTAATGCGCCAAATATTATTAAATTAGCGAATAAAACACAGCCAACAATTAAGCCATTTAACCAATTAGGTAACCATTTTTTTAGCATAACTGTTAGCTCATTTTTTATTTTTGTTTTAAATTAACGAGCGTCTGGTTCTTTTCTTCCCACACGCGATTTAATTCCGTTTGAAAACGTACTCTAAAGTCAGGATCATTAGTGTAATCACCAATTAAGTCCTCACTAACGCCTTTTACTTCAACATGTACATCAATGTGTTTTACTTTACCGGCTGCAAAATCCATAAAAGTAGGAATGCCCTCAGGGTAATGAATAGTGACATTTACCACCTTAGAAATTTGCTCACCCATAGCTTGCATTACAAACGCCACACCACCCGCTTTCGGTTTAAGTAAGTGAGGAAACGGGCTATTTTGGCGCGCATGCTTTTGCGCTGTAAAACGCGTACCTTCAACAAAGTTAACCACACTAACCGGCATTTCTTTAAATTTTTCACACGCTTTACGGGTAGTTTCTAAATCTTTACCACGCAATTTAGGATTCTTTTTTAATTGGCTTTTACTGGTGCGGGTCATAAAAGGAAAGTCGAGCGCCCACCAACACAAACCTAAAACAGGTACGTAAATAAGCTCTTTTTTCAAAAAGAAGTTTAAAAAAGGTATTTTGCGGTTAAACACTCGCTGTAACACTAAAATATCCACCCAGCTTTGGTGGTTCGCAATAACTAGGTACCAATCTTTCAATTTTAGCTCTTCAAGGCCAGTCACATTTAGCTTTGTTGGCGTTAATAACGTTTGATTTAACGTGTTAAACGTCACCCAAATAGAGGCACATTGCTTGGCTGTCCAGCTCATTAACTTTTGAAGTCCCTTAATTGGGATTAGCTTAACGATGCCACAAATAAAAATAGGTACAAACCAAAAAAGAGTGTTTATTGTGTAAAAGAAAATACTAAATACACTGCGAATAACTGACATTACTTCTATTCCTTTAAACATCGCGCAGCCACAAATGACCGCGCTTAACTATGCAACTAAATTAATCTTCAAAATAGGTGTAGCCTTCAAGCCCTGCATTAAGCTCGGCTAAGTACCCTTCTTTACAGTGATCTGATACATCAAGTTCGTTAATTTGAGTGGCAAAGTTATCAGCTAATAACTCGCTATCATAATCAACAAATTTTAATACATCCTTAACGCTGTCACCTTTGATGGCATTGGTTAATACATACCCTTGCTCATTAAGCTCAACATGAACTGAATCGGTATCACCAAATAGGTTATGTAAGTCACCTAAAATCTCTTGGTATGCCCCTACCATAAACATCGCAATATGATACTGCTGACCTTGTGTATATTCAGGAATAGGTAAACTGGTTTCAATTCCTGCACCTTCAACGTACTCACGTATTTGCCCGTCAGAATCACAAGTAATGTCTTGGATAATAGCGCGCTGAGTAAGCGGCTGCGTTAGGTTTTCGATGGGCATAACCGGAAATAACTGCTGAATGCCCCACACATCGGGTAACGACTGAAATAATGAAAAATTCACAAACAGTTTATCGGCTAGTTTTTCGTTTAAATCATCCAGCACTTCGCGGTGAGCTCGTGCATTAGAGCTTAATGAAGCTCGAACGCGATGTAAAATAGTAAAGTAAAGCTGCTCTATTTTCGCCCACTCTAGCATGCTCACTAAACCATGTACGTATTGATCGTGTGCTTCACTAAATAAGTGCATTGCATCATGATAAATCTCTAATGCCATACGCGGGTTCAAACGTTGTAAACACTGCCACATTTCATCCAATACTAAGGCACTGTTTTTAACAGGTGGTTCTGGGTTTAAATGATTTGGCGCTTTTTCAACATCAATCACATCGGTAATAAGCACCGCATGATGTGCAGTAAGAGCACGGCCAGATTCGGTAATAATTGCAGGGTGAGCTAAGTTATGTTGGTCGCACACCTCGGCAAATGCATTTACTACATTACGCGCATATTCTTCGACTGTGTAGTTCATTGAGCAAGCACTACGTGAGCCTGAACCTTCGTAGTCAACGCCAAGCCCGCCACCCACATCAACAGTATTGAGCGGTACACCGTATTGAGTTAATTCAGCAAAATGGCGAGCACATTCGCGCAAAGCACGATGAATATCGCGAATATTGGCAATTTGAGAACCAATATGAAAATGTACCATCTGCATTAAATGCAACTTGTTATGTTGCTTGAGCACTTCCACTGCACTGAGTACTTGTCCTGCAGTTAAGCCAAACTTACCTTTTTCACCACCGGTATTTTGCCATTTACCTTTACCAACCGAATTTAAGCGAATGCGAATACCAATAGCTGGCTCAATACCTAAATTATCAATTTCTTCAAGCAGTGTGGTTAGCTCAGAGAGTTTTTCAACCACAATTTTAACGTTGTGCCCCATTGCTTGACCAATACAGGCTAAACGTAAGAATTCACTGTCTTTGTAGCCGTTACATACAATAGTAATAGATTCTTTTGCTACACCTAAAATTGCCATTAGCTCAGGTTTAGAGCCGGCTTCAAGCCCGACTAAGCCACTTGGGTGTGCCAATAGTTTACTTACTACAGAACGCTGTTGATTTACTTTTATAGGGTAAACACAGGTGTATTTACCATTATATTCACGGTTGCTTCGCGCTTGAGTAAACGCATTGGTGAGCGTATCTACACGGTTTTTTAAAATATCGGTAAAGCGCACCAATACTGGTAAGGTTAATCCTTGCTGTTTAAATTGCTCAGTAAGCTGGCTTAAAGAAATGGCAGGTTTTGTTTGGTCGCCATCCGGATAGGCTATCAATTCACCTTGTGCGTTAATATCAAAATAACCATCGCTCCAATGAGCAACATTGTATGTAGCACGTGCTGTTTCTAAACCCCAAGTCATGGCAACTCTTCTTTATTAAATTAGGTGTAAAGGGGCATTTTAATACGTCACTATCTGCTAAGCTAACAAAAATTGAACTTTCCCCTCTTTATAGCTAACTTTATTCGCTAAAGAGAGTAAAATTTGATTGAGCAATAGCCCAAGCACTGGCAGAATTGCCTCCTTTTTTCATACTCAACCAAAAGTGTAACAACAACTATGGCAAATTTAGATCAAAGTAAGTGGTTTACTGAAATTAGCGACCGCGATGGCAGCGCATTTTCATTACGTATTAACAAAAAGTTAGATGAAAAACAGTCTCCTTTTCAAAAAGTAGAAATGTTTGAAACCACAGACTTTGGTAATTTAATGATCATTGATGGTTGCACTATGGTGAGTAGCCGTGAAAACTTTTTTTATCATGAAATGATCAGCCACCCAGCATTACTAACACATCCAAACCCTAAAAATGTGGTTATTATTGGCGGCGGCGATTGCGGTACGTTACGTGAAGTACTTAAGCACCCAAGTGTAGAAACTGTAACCCAAATCGATATTGACGAAGTGGTTACCCAAATGTCGTTAAAGTACTTCCCAGAGTTATGTGAATCAAATAACGATCCACGTGCTACTGTAATGTTTGACGATGGCATTAAATACATGCGCGAAGCAGCTGCTGAGTCTATTGATATCGTGATTGTTGATGGAACTGATCCGGTTGGCCCTGGTGAGGGTTTATTTAATCATGCGTTTTATACTAGCTGCCTAAACGCACTTCGTCCTGGCGGTATTTTAGTACAGCAAAGTGAATCGCCACTTATGCATATGCCACTACTGGTTGAAATGCGCGAAGCTATGCTAAGTGTTGGTTTTAACGACTTGCAAACTCTTCCATTCCCACAACCTATTTACCCAAGTGGCTTATGGTCGGTGACGCTAGCCCGCAAATCTGAAGCATTTAACGGTTTTAGAGAAGATGGCGCAGCCATAATTGCTGAGCATAGTGAATACTACAATGGCGGCATTCATCACGGTGCACTCGCAACACCTAATTACATGAAACGCGCTTTTAACAAAAAATAAAAAGCCATTAATACAAATTAGGGCTCGCAAGAGCCCTTATATGTTTCTCTTTTTTCTACTAACTAAAACCGAAACTGAGCATTTAATGCTATTTGCTGCTGCGATATTCTCAATGCCTTATTCATAGCTACTCGGTTATCTGCTTGGCTATGAAGCGCTGACCCCTCAACACATATTTGCCATTGTGGTGTAAGCTGATAACGCCAAGTTGCTGTTAGTCCCTCGCCATGACTAGCATTAGGGTCAAACTTCCAATCGTCTTTGTCTGTCACCTCAAAATAATCGTAACGTACTGAGAAACGGTGGCGTTTTATTTTATGACTCAATAATGCAAAATGACTATAAAATCGAGTATCAACGCCGCGGTTTTGACCCATAGTCGTACCACCCGACATTATTTGGATAATTAATCGTGTTTTCGGTGTAAATTTATTTAGCCATGCGACACTTAAAAATCGAGTATCCCATGCATATTGGCCCGTATTATAATTAAGAGCGCCAGGGTCACCATTGTTATCATAGTAATACACTCGCAACTGAGATTTTTTTAAATAATCCCAATGCCCACCAACGTAATAACCAAATCGCCCATCGACCTCTTCAAACGGTAAAACTTGGTTTGCTTGAAATTGTAACTGTGGAGTATTTAAAGACGCAACAGGCGCAAAAGCGAGAGCCTCATTAAGTGTTGTTTGGCGATCATGCAAAGCAAAGCCTCGCCAAGCGAGTAATGTCCCCGCAGGATCGTTACCTTTAAATGTCGCACCAACCAAACTAAAACTATGGGCACTATTAAAATTACGGGCTGGGCGTTTAATTGTTGCTTCAACACCTAGCGTTCGCAGCTCTTCACCTACCCAAGAGTTAATTGCCGAATTGGTATAGTTATATGCAGATAACCAGCCCATATCAGGGTTTTCTAATGACAATTGTGGATAAAAGCCACCCACTTTAATATGCCATTTATAATCACTGCGAACTAAAGGTTTATATTGCAGATAAGCCTGACTAACCCCCAAGGTACTTTTTGGGTCTTGATATAAATTAACTACAGCATGGGCAGACCAACTAGAACTTATATCTGCACTTAAATCAATAATTCCCTGAGATAAAACCACACCTTGATTAGCCGCATCATGGCGATATAAACCAATTCCACCCTCTTGCCAGCTTAGTTGTGAATCAGCTTGCACTGCCCTTACTTGCAGCAAACCTTTAACTTGTGCGTTGGCTGAAAAAACACTCAACAAGCAAATAACAACGGCTAAGCCCAATAGACTATTCATAATCGTCAAACTCATCAACTTCAACCCTAATAGGCAAAGTTAGTTTTTGTTTTAACTGATAACTTAATTTATTGTTAGTTATAACAACTTTTTGCGACTCTATGTTGCTAATATCTCTAAAGCCTTCATGCCAAACATTTAGTTTATAGGCTCCATTTGGGATATCGAACGATGCAAGGCCCTGCTCATTGGTGATTGCATAATATGGGCTATCCACAACAACAATGTAACCCAACATCCAATCATGAATATTACAACCAAGCTCCACAACTCCTGTTTGTTCAAATGTAATTGGATCTTGTGGTTGTTCTCGATAAAGCTTTAATTCAAATGTTTTGCTTTTAGAAAATGAATACACGTGATGCATTATCGAGTCAGCGTTAGGAAATTCAACTTGGCTGTTTTTTTCAACGACTAAGATATGTGGTGTAAATTGGCGATTTTTTTGTGTCATAGTGAAAAGTGATTTATTTATATTCACGCCAGAGGCTTGCTCTGGAGCTAACCAAACAACAACATTTTGTTGAACTTTTTGGTTGTTATTATAAACAGTAACCGTTGCTGCACTACTCTTAAAAACAATGATACAACCTAAAATAGCGAGTAAAATTTTCAGCATATTTTCTTCTTGTTAAATTCTTTTTATTTATTATAGAACTAATTACATAAAGTTTTGCAGATTAATTAACACACTCTTTTTTAGCTAATTAATTGAATACGTATGCAGCTATCTCGTAATAGTGTGTTCATCACTTTATGCTCATAACCTACGGTTTGACATCAAGGACACACAATGAGATTACCTTTACTACTAGTTGCTTTACTTGCAAGCAGTGCTTTTGCAAAAGAAGCCACGCTGAAATCACCTGATCAAAAAATTAAAATTACCATTTCTGATCAATCATCATCCCCTCATTACTCTATTAGCTTTAATGGTAAGCCTGTTATTGAGCAGTCACGCTTAGGTTTTAGGTTTAAAAGCCAAGCACCATTTGATGACGGCTTTGTTATTAGTGAAGTAACTCGTTCACAAACCGATAGCCAATGGCAGCAACCTTGGGGAGAGCGTCAAACTGTTGTTGATAAGCACAATGAAATTGCTGTTACCTTTAATAAACCTGCGCCCCACGCTGGCACATACACTGTACGATTTAAAGCCTTTGATAGTGGTGTAGGTTTTCGCTATGAAGTCCCTAAGCAAGCCGGTTTTGAACAAACTGAAATTACTAAAGAACTGACCGAATTTGCTATTGCCGCAAAAGATAAAACCACCGCATGGTGGATACCTGCTCGCGGTTGGAACCGTTATGAATATGTCTATAACACTACAGACTTACAAGATGCTGCACTTGTTCATACCCCTTTTACCTTTAAAAATGGTAACGGTGTACATGTCAGCATTCATGAAGCAGCTCTGGTAGATTATGCAGGGATGGTGCTTAACCAGCGTCGCCCAGGTACGTTTAGTGCCGATTTAACACCGTGGTCTGATGGCATTGCGGTTAAGAAGCGCGGCGCATTCAATACTCCTTGGCGCACCATTCAAATAGGTGAGCGAGCGATAGACTTAGTTAATTCAGATATTATTTTAAACCTGAATGAGCCAAATAAACTCGGTGATGTGTCGTGGGTTAAACCAGGTAAATATGTAGGTATTTGGTGGGGAATGCACATCAATGAAACCACTTGGGGCAGTGGAGAAAAACACGGTGCCACCACAAAAAATACTAAATACTATATGGACTTTGCCGCTGAGTATGGCTTTGACGGCGTATTAGTTGAAGGTTGGAACACAGGTTGGGATGGCGACTGGTTTTATAATGGCGATGTATTTAGCTTTACTCAGCCTTATGACGATTTCGATATTGCAGCGCTTACACAGTACGGTAAAGAAAAAGGGGTGCAGTTAATTGGTCATCATGAAACCTCTGGCAATGTTAGTAATTATCGCGACCAAATGGAAGATGCTTTTGCGCTTTACGAAAAATCAAATGTAAGCCAAATAAAAACTGGTTATGTGGCCGATGGTGGCAATATAAAACGCATAGATGAAAACGGCATTGCCCGCTTTGAATGGCATGACGGCCAATTTATGGTAAATGAATACTTACATAACATTAAACTTGCCGCTAAATACAAGCTAAGCATCAACACGCATGAACCAATAAAAGACACGGGTCTGCGCCGCACTTACCCTAACTGGATTGCCCGTGAAGGTGCGCGTGGTCAAGAGTTTAACGCATGGGGCACACCACCCAATCCACCAGAACACATTCCCATGCTTGCCTTTACGCGTATGCTGGCAGGACCAATGGACTTTACCCCTGGTATTTTTGATATGAGCTTTAATGGCTTAGGGGACGAGACAAATCGCCCACAAACAACACTGGCAAAGCAATTAGCATTGTATGTAGTAATGTACAGCCCAATTCAAATGGCGGCGGATTTACCACGGAATTATTTAGCTAAACCCGATGCTTTTCAATTTATTCAAGACGTACCAACCGATTGGCAACAAAGTATTGCGCTTGATGGCGAAGTAGGCGACTTTATTGTATTTGCGCGCAAAGAGCGCAAGCGCGATAACTATTCAGGGAACGATTGGTACTTAGGTGCAGTTACCGATGAAAATGCCCGCACCATTGAGGTTAAACTCGACTTTTTAGATAAAGATAAACAGTTTGAAGCGCAAATCTACCAAGACGGTAAAAACGCTGAATGGAAGAACAATCCTTATGATTTAAGCATTGAAAAACGCACTGTTACCGCAAGCGATAAACTCACATTAAAATTGGCCACCAGTGGCGGTACAGCCATTCGTTTTAAAGCCCTCTAGTAGTTAATCTGAACACTAGATAATAAATTAACGCTATCTGCAATCATGCAGATAGCTTTATTAGCTTGGATTAGTAACCTTTATTGGTAGGTATATTTGCGCACTTAAACCACCTTCAGGGCGATTAGAGAGCACCACCTTGCCGCCATGCATATCGATAATACGCTTAATAATTGCAAGGCCTAGGCCGCTACCTTCACTACCGCGAGCTGCATCACCTTGTTTAAACGGCTCAAACACAGACTCCAACTCGCTTTCAGGAATACCCGGACCACTATCGTTGACCGCAATAACTACATATTTTTTATTGGAATTAAAATAACTGAGTACTTCAATATCACCCTCTGAGTAGCGTAGTGCATTTTCTATCATATTGGTCACTACTCGCTTAATCGCGACACTACTTATGGGAATTTTTCCAATATTAGGATTCGGTTTAAACGTGATCGCACGTTGATGCTTAAGCTCACTTTGTACGACTTCACCAAGGAGCGCATTAATATCTTCGCAGGTTTGTTCTTCACGTTTATGATGGCGTAAATATTCGATAAATTGATCGATAATGCCATTCATATCTTCAATATCGTAAATAATGCCTTCACGTAAATAATCATCTTCATCAACCATCATTTCTGTGGCTAAACGAATACGCGTAAGCGGTGTGCGTAAATCATGAGAAACACCGGCCATAAGTAATCGACGGTCGTTTTCAAGGGCAGCAATACCTCGCGACATTTGATTAAAGGCGCGTGTTACCTCAATAACCTCACTCGACCCTTGCTCTTGTAACTTGGTACTAAAGTCGCCCACCCCTACTTTTATCGCAGCTTGTTGTAATGCTTTTAGTGGTCGGTTCAAATGCCTGGCAAATAACCAACCTCCTAGTACACTTAAAAAGCCGATACTAGAAAGATAAAAGGTTAAAAACTCAAGGTTACTTTCTTTAAATCCGGTGAGCGGCACTTTGACCCAATAACCCGGCGCCTGCGGAGCTTCTACCCAATAAATAAGCGGATCAGTTTGACTAATACGCACCCGAGAAAAGCCATTTAATTGTTCAGACATACTACGCGATAGCCCAGAATACTCACGACTTTGGCCTAAACCATTACGCATAGCTTCACGCTGAGTCATTACTTCAATGCCCGTTATCTCAAAAAACTTTTCAGAGACTTCATCGGTAACTTCAACGCCATCTTCCCAATCAATAAACACGGTTTTAATTTGCTTAGCCAGCATTAAATTAACTTGTTCAATGGTGGGTTTAACTACATATAAACTTACCGTAACGTAGGAGACAATTTGGTTAATAAGCAACAAAGCGGCAACCAAAAATACGGTTTGTCCAAACGCACTACGCGGAAACATTCCCATAATGATTACTTTTCACCGTCAGGAACAAATACATAACCTAAACCCCATACCGTTTGAATATAGCGTGGGTTAGCGGCATCGACTTCGATCATTCTACGAAGGCGTGATACTTGAACATCAATACTGCGCTCAAGCGCACTGTAGTCTCGCCCTCTAGCTAAGTTCATTAATTTATCACGACTTAATGGCTCACGCGGATGAGACACTAACGCTTTTAGCACCGCAAATTCACCACTAGTGAGTGACACCGTGTTATCGCCTTCACTCATTTCGCGGGTGGCTAAATTTAGGGTAAATTTACCAAACGCAATTAAGTTCTCCTCAGCTGAAGGCGCCCCTGGTACTTCTTTTGATTGGCGACGTAAAATAGCTTTTATACGTGCTAATAGCTCGCGAGGGTTAAATGGTTTCGGAATATAATCGTCAGCGCCGAGTTCTAGGCCAATAATGCGGTCTACTTCATCACCTTTGGCGGTAAGCATAACAATAGGGATTTGGTTTTCTTTTTGGCGTAAACGTCTACAAATAGAAAGCCCATCTTCGCCGGGCAGCATTAAATCAAGTACCATTAGATGAAAGTTTTCACGCTCAATTAGTCTATCCATTTGCTCTGAATCGGCAGCTGTTCTGACAATAAACCCTTGCTCTACTAAATAACGCTCCAGCAAACTACGCAAACGTTTATCGTCATCAACCACCAATACTTTTACTGTCTCTTGTCCCATAATTTGTTGCTTATTTTTATAATTTATTAATCGTTAATATAAATGAAAAACTTAATAATAAAAAACTAATTAAGTGCTTAGATTGTTACTGAACATTTCAAATTCATTGATAGCTATTTTATCTCGACAAGCTGCCTTTATTTTAATACCTTGCCACACATGAAGATTAAACAAGAACTCAGCGTGAAAACAAATTTAATTACTCGCGAAGGTTATTTACAACTGCAGCAAGAACATGATCATCTTTGGAATGAAAAACGCCCAGAAGTAACTAAAATAGTGAGCTGGGCTGCTAGTCTAGGTGATCGCTCTGAAAACGCAGACTATCAGTACAACAAACGTTTACTACGCCAAATTGACCGTCGTGTTCGCTATTTACGAAAACGCATCCCCGATCTAAAAATTGTTGACTACTCACCCGTACAAGACGGCAAAGTTTTTTTTGGAGCGTGGGTAGAAATAGAAAACGAGGCCGGTGAGTGTAAAAATTTTAGAATTGTCGGCCCCGATGAAATTTATGATCGCAACGACTATATTTCTATCGATTCACCAATGGCGCGAGCGCTATTAAAAAAACAAGTAGACGATGATTTTGAGGTCATGACTCCTCAAGGTGCTAAGCAGTGGTACGTAAATAACATTACCTATCAAAAATGACATCGCTTAGTTTTGATTCAGATCACATTAACTTTTTATTGTTTATATTATCTGAGTAAGCTATAACTAAAGTTACTCAAGTAATGTTGTATTAACTTGAGAGTAGTTAATTAAGGTCACCATCATGTCAAACATAACAGCGCGCATATTACAAAATGCTCTCGTGTTTGCACTCTTCATGAGTGTGAGTTTGACATTGCATGGCGCACCTAAAAATAACAAACTTGATGCTGGTTTTGCTCCAGCTGAATTTATTGTTTGTGACTCCCCTGACCAAGCAAACCTCGACACCGATATAGATTCTCTTGATGGTGTTATTGCGCTTAGAGAAATCCAACCACTTCCTTTAGCGTTTTTCTTTCATTATGAAAGTCGATTTTTAGCCACTGCCTACAGTAATGCAAACCCGCGAGCGCCACCCGTTATTTAATAACTTGCTTTTAAACATTATTAAATTTTTATAACTATTTATTTAGGTGGATATTATGTCTAACTTTAAAGAACTCCGTACCCAAGACATTTCGCATGGCACTATTGCTGATACTTTTACTAATGAGGCTGTGATTGATTTAACCTCTCCAGCAACACGTATAGTAACTAGCTTTACTCAAACAAGTCCTATGCGCGCAGCGTTTGATACAACCATTGAACAAGCATCAAAACAGTTAAATGCTCAGCCCTCTGATTTTATTTTAGTGACTGACGAACAACAAAAACTAATTGGTATTGTCGCAAGTGCAGATTTACAAAGCTCAAAAATCATGATTTTATCGCAGCGTTTAGGCTTGCCTCGTAGTGAAATTAGCTTACGCTATTTAATGACACCGCTGAGTAATTTAATGGGTGTAAGTATGAAAAGCTTAAGCTATTCATGTATCGGTGATGCACTGCAAACTATGGAGCATCATGGCGCTATGTTTATATTAGTTACTGCGGCTAATAATGAAATAAGTGGTTTAATTTCAGCACGCGATATAGCACGTAAGCTGCAAATTCCTGTTCATATTAGCCCAATAGCGCACACATTTAGTGAAGTACTCGAAAGTGTAGAGCACCCTCACTAAATCCGCTTTTTATTGCCCCAGCAATGGCATCTTAAAGCAAGTAAAATAGCTTGCTTTAAGAGCTTTTTATTACCCTCCCCTGTGATATTATTCAAGACATTGACGCATCAGTTAACTTTTTAGCTGGTCTTATTTTTTGTATTAAAAGGTTTTTGCATGAGCGATATCTCTGCACGTTTAGCAACTGAGCTAAATGCACAGCAGCAACAAGTGGTTGCAGCAACAAAGTTACTTGATGAAGGCGCAACCGTCCCCTTTATTGCCCGTTACAGAAAAGAAGTGACCGGTGGATTAGATGACACCCAACTACGCCTTCTAGAACAACGTTTATCTTATTTGCGTGAACTTGAAGAGCGTCGTGGCTTTATCCTGTCGACGATAGAATCACAAAATAAGCTTAGTGCTGAATTAGCGGCTGATATTAAAGCTGCACAAAGTAAAACCGAACTAGAAGACTTATATTTGCCTTATAAAGCAAAGCGCCGCACTAAAGGTCAAATAGCTATTGAAGCCGGTTTAGAACCACTAGCTGATGCGTTATTTAACGATCCAATGCTTGACCCAGACGCTGAGGCTGCAAAATTTATTAATGCCGAAAAAGCGATTGTCGATACTAAAGCAGCGCTTGATGGTGCTAAGTTTATTTTGATGGAGCGCTTTGCTGAAGACGCTAAATTACTCGCTAAATTTAGAAGTCATATTAGTCAAAATGGAGCGATTGAAAGTAAACTTATTGATGGTCAAGAACAAGCGGGGGCTAAATACCGAGACTACTTTGAACATCAAGAACCATTAAAGAAAGTCCCCTCGCATCGTGCATTAGCCATGCTAAGAGCTCGTAATGAAGGTATTTTACAGTTAACTATTAATCCTGAGCCAAGCGCTGAAAACCCAGCGCAATTGTGTGCACAAATGATCAGCGATCATTACCGCCTAGATATTAAAAATAAACCTGCCAGCGCTTGGTTATTAACTGTAGTGCAATGGGCGTGGAAAATTAAGCTTGGATTACATCTAGAAAATGAATTTTTAGCCGCAATGCGTGAAAAAGCCGAAACCGGTGCCATTGATGTATTTGCTAAAAACTTAAAAGACTTATTAATGGCAGCCCCTGCAGGCCCTCGCACTACGTTAGGCTTAGATCCTGGTTTACGTACCGGTTGTAAAATTGCCGTGGTTGATAGCACAGGTAAGCTGCTTGCTACCCAAACGATTTTTCCACATGCACCACAAAATCATTGGGATAAATCATTACGCACGCTCGAGCAATTATGTCGCCAGCATAAAGTTGAGCTCATTGCGATTGGTAACGGTACCGCTTCTCGCGAATCAGATAAACTAGTTGGCGAACTTATCAAAGCCAATACCGAGCTTAAACTAAATAAAATCATGGTCAGTGAGGCCGGCGCTTCGGTTTACTCTGCTTCTGAGTTTGCTGCTAATGAATTTCCTGATTTAGATGTATCTTTACGCGGTGCCGTATCTATTGCACGTCGCCTTCAAGATCCATTGGCTGAGCTGGTTAAAATAGAGCCTAAGTCTATTGGTGTAGGCCAATATCAACATGATGTATCACAAAGCCAACTAGGACAAAGCCTAATCTCAGTGGTAGAAGACTGTGTAAACAGTGTAGGTGTTGATTTAAATATGGCCTCTGTACCTTTGCTTGCACGTGTCTCTGGTTTAAACAAAACCTTAGCGCAAAATATTGTAAGCTACCGTGATACAAATGGGTCATTTACAAAACGTAGTCAGTTGAAAAAAGTAGAACGCTTAGGGCCAAAAGCATTTGAACAAGCAGCCGGCTTTTTACGCATTAACAATGGCAGCGATCCACTAGACAACTCATCAGTTCACCCTGAAGCATACCCTATCGTTAAGCGTATTTGTGAGCACAACCAGGTAGACGTAAATAACCTCATTGGTAACAAAGAGTTTTTAAATAAGCTCGCTGCAAATGACTATATTGACGATAAATTTGGTCTGCCTACCGTGACCGATATTATTAGCGAACTTGATAAGCCGGGTCGCGATCCGCGCCCTGAATTTAAAACTGCTGAGTTTAAAGCAGGCGTTGAAAAAATTAGTGATTTAAAACCAGGAATGATTTTAGAAGGCGTGGTATCGAACGTAGCTAATTTTGGCGCATTTGTGGATGTTGGCGTACATCAAGATGGACTAGTGCATATTTCGGCTATTACTAATAAGTTTATTTCAGACCCACGAGAAGTGGTTAAAGCTGGTGACATTGTTAAAGTGAAAGTGGTTGAGGTTGACGCTGCACGTAAACGCATTAGCTTTACCATGCGCCTAGATGACGAGGTAGACACTAGCAATAAAGCTGCCCCTGCGGCGGTGCAAAAGCCACGTGGCAACAATGCAAATCAATCGCGAGCGCCCAAACCTAAGCGCGACACAGGCAATGCCATGATGGGTAATGCGTTTGCTGATGCCTTTGCCAATGCGAAAGTGAAAAAATAAAATGACCCAATAAAAAAACCGCTTAGGCGGTTTTTTTATGGCTATTAAATATAAGCTTTAATTTAAATTTGTGCTGAGAATTGGCTTTGAGTCGCAGGAGAAGTGGCCAGTTGGTAAAAGCTAGCAATGCGACCAGCACGTGCTTCTACTTCAACATCACGCGTTTGCTCTTCGCTTTTAGCGGTTTTTACTTCTGAACTTTCACTATTAGAAAACGATGCACTGACTCTACTTTGACCTTCGCTGCTGTCTTCGTCATCCGCTGATGCTAACTCAGCTTGTGCTGCGGCTATTTTTTGAGTGGCATCTGCTGCAATTGCCCTGTCGGCACCTGAAGGCTCTGCTGGCGCTAGTGCTGCAGCACGTACCGTTTGCATTTTATCAATGGTTGCTTGAGGGTCACCATTGATAACCCCAACATCTATCGGTACTTCACCACCTACGGCATAGTTAGTACCGTCAGGGCCTCTTTGGTATTCATAGCTAGGAGAGCCCGCATATTGTCCACCCACAGCGGCATGCGCTTGCTCATGTGTTCGCACTTCAGTGTCGCGTGCTTTAAGCTCTTTAATTTGTTGAAGTTCTTGCTCAAGTTGCAGCTCTTCTTGCTCACTAACTTCTTCTGCAGCTTGTTGTTTTTCTTGCTCGGCATCATCTTGATCGCTATCTGCATTGCCTTCGCGTTGCGCAATCGTTTTATCGTCTGCAATTTTGCCACTCGCATTGTAGGTTGAGCTGTCGCTATTTCCTGGCAGTTTGGCTTTTTCTGCATCACTTTGGGCTTTGTTTTCTGTGCTACCGGCAGTGTTTGCAGCGGCTGGGGGAATGACTTCACGTAGCTGGTTGTCACGCCGAGCAGTCTCTGTATAAACATTTGCGGTGTTTATATTAATAGACGGAAACGGCGTGACAATATTCATGAGAAATTACACTTTAATATCAACTAAAGTGCCTAATACGTCATCTGCAGTTTGGATAGATTGCGTGTTTGCCTTAGCATTAAACTCTTCAACTTTTAAGTTTACTAATGCATCATCAATTCGTGCAGGTTGAGATACTGGCGCGGTGACTGCTTCTTCAGGACGAGCGGCCGTTAATTGACGTTGCTGCGCTAGTTGAGAGTCGTCTTGCTGCTCTATGCTGGCACGATTAATCTCAGCGCTGGCTTTTTCAATTCCTTGGCTGGCTCTATTAAACCCTTCAACACCACTATTGAATACAGATCCTATTGGCATAATAATAAACCTCCAGCAAATAAATATTGTTTAATTATCGCTCAAAAATCACGCAAAATAAAGCTTTAAACCGCAGTAATCATGGCTTTGCTTCAAAGCATTGATTTAACGGCAGATAAAAATTCACTTTTATGAGAAATAAAAGGCGCATGCGATGCTTTGTCTAACACTTCGTACTCAAAGTCAGCATTAAGTGCCACCATTTTCTTAATGGCCCGATAAGGAACGAGAGAGTCTAAGCGCCCAAAAATGCCGCTAATAGGAACTGGGCATTGAGCAAATAATTCGCGTAAATCTTCATTTTGCAATATTTCTAGTCCTGCACTTAAGGCCTCGTTATTCGGGGGCGATGACTGACTCAATAACTGCTTTAGCTGTTTTATATCATCTCGAGCAGACTCACTGCCCATTGCCTGAATGGCCAAAAAACGCTCTATCGTTTTTGAACGCTCTTGCAATAACTGCTCTTTAAACTGTGTTAATACTTTAGGCTTAATTCCAGCCCATGGCAATTGCTCTGCAAAAAAGGGGGTTGAGGCAACTAAAATAACTTTTGATACTTTTTCTGGCCAATGTTTGGCAATATAAATGGCAAACAATCCACCCAAAGACCATCCCATTAGTACCGATTGCGGTTTTAGCTGCTCACTCACCCGCTTTGCAGCATCATGTAATGTATAAGGACTTAAAGAGGCGCTACTGTCACCATAACCGGGTAAATCTAAACAGCGCACTTTACCTGAATATAAAAATTCTAATTCTGGTTTTATTAACTGCCACACACCTTGGTTCATTCCCCAACCATGTAACAACACACATTCATTTTGCATATTTACCTAACCTTAACCAAACTTAAGATCTATGATAGCGCTTTAAAAGGAGTTTGTAATGAGGATCATCAGCGAATGAAACTCAGCCTAGGTGATTGGCTATTTCCCTCTTACTGTGTGTTGTGTCAAAGTCAGATCCACAGCTCAATGGGGCTTTGTCTATTTTGTTTAAATGACTTGCCATTGCTAGATTTGGCCGAGCATGACAATTTATTTTACCGCCCTGATATTGTAGAAATGTTTCCTAACTGCAGCTTTGAAAAGCTGTTTGCATGTGCCTTTTACCAGCCCCCTTTTGATTTATGGTTAAAACAACTTAAATTTAATAATCAAATCCATTATAAAAAAGCACTGCAGCAAGTCATAAAAAAGCAACTTACTGTTTTTATGACTAAACACCCTATAGCTGTTGATGCATTTATTATTTTACCTTTACATAAAGCGCGCTTTTTAACGCGTGGATTTAATCAGGTAACCCAAGTATGGCAACCCTGTTTGGCGTCAAATAAGGTGTTAAATAATGCGTTACTTCGCCATAAACACACTTCGGCACAATCACAATTAAGCAAAGCTAAAAGGGTCAAAAATTTACAGCAGGCTTTTTCATGCACGATTAATTTAGAGGGAAAAACGGTAGTAATTATCGATGATATTATGACCACAGGAGCAACTCTTAATGCGGCTACATTATCGTTAAAAGAAGCAGGCGCTAAACACGTATGGGCATTCACTACGTGTTTAACACCACTTTAGGGCGTGTTAGTTTCCACTCACGCGAAAGGTGTGGCCGAAAAATAAAGCATTACTTAACAATCGGCTGGTGCCATACCAGTACCCTCTAAATACAGGGTTGTCAGTCATCGCAATAACACTACCTCGCCCATAAGAATGCGCCATTAACGCAGCTCCACCGGCCACTTGCTCTACATTTACTGCATCGGTAAAACCAGCAAGGAGCGGCTGCTGTGTGTAGGTAAGTATATTTACAAACGGTGCTTGCGAGGCTTCCAATAGCCAGGTGCTATTTTTAAATACAGGTAGTGTGTCACGCTTAAATGAAAATGTCAGAGGGTGAGTTGTATCTACCTTGGTATTAAATATCGCACCGGCAATACGCTGACGACCTGCTAAGTGGTCTTTGTCTGCATACTTTAAACCTTGAGTATCAAATGCCCCAGCCACATCTTTACGCGATAAGTAGCTTGCTTTTAATAGCTGCTGATCGGCTAAAAGCTTCGCCCCGCCTTTATGTCCCCAAATAACACCGCCTTTTCTCACCCAACTTTTAATTGCCACTTTATCGGCATCAGATAACGTCGAATAATCGCCATGCGCCAACACAATATGGCTGTAATTACTGAGCTCTAAAGACGCTAAACGATTCATTTCAACAATGGTTGGCGCTACACCTACAAAACGATCTAGGTAGTACCACACTTCACCCGCTTCATATTGGCTCACGCCTTTACCGCCAACAAGTAACACCTTAGGTGCAGAAACCACAGCCATAGAGCGCGACCCTAAATCAGCACCTTTACTGGTTAAGCCAGTAGTAATTGGTTTAAGTTCAATCCCAAACTGGCTTTGTGCTTGATTTAGCTTTGCCACCCAGTCAGTATCAGTTTGAAGCCCTGCAGGAATGATAATACTACCGGCGTCAAAGTTTACTTCTGCGTTGGTTGATACTGCAGTTAATGGTTTTAGTGCAACACGTGCTTTAATACCTTGCTGTAACAAACTATTGAGCATTTTCGGGGCCTGCATGTCATCCCATGCGAATCCATAGGCGTAATTTTTAGTCAGTGGCGCTAACTCTGGCTGCTTTGCTTTTTGCCAAGCTGTTTTTTCTATCTCTAACCCCCAACGGCTGTTTACTTTAGCAAATGGTAAATTAAACGCATGCGCTAATGTCCAACCCGACACATCGTAAAAGGTGTTATCGGCAAAGTTTTGTTGCTCACTAAAAATAGCTTTAACTAATCGATATTGTGGTTGCGCAAGCGGCACAAAATAACTATCAGCGGTAAAGTTTTTACCCTCAGCTTTTAGCCCTTCTTTCACTGGGTAGGCATTAATTTGATGTTGTTTAAGTATGCTTAAAAAATCGTTAGTACGGGTGTGATCTTCAGCTGCTTGAACAATATAGCCTTGATAGTCTTCATCTTTGGCAAGCTCAACCGCTTTGTTATAAAAGTTCGCTTGATACTCAAGCAAAGCTTGGCGGTTATCAATCGCCGCTTTAAACGTTGATAAGCTCGTTAAAAGTTGGTTTTTAATTGTAAACGCAAACGTTAGCGGACCATTAATCGTTTCTTGAATATGGCCACGAGAACTTGCTTGTTCAAATAAAATACCCACACCCCCGTTTACATCGGGGTAGGTAGAGCCTTTACCATAATAAAAGTCATCAAAGCTTTCTTCTGTAAAGTATAGCGCGTTGTTTTCATCTAATGTTTTAGCATGATAATTTGCAATCGCTTTGGTAAGGCTCACATTTTCTTCAGGCGTAATTGGGTGTTTACGACTTGGGATACCCGGTTGAAAAAAGTAGCTACTATTTGGCCCCATTTCATGAAAGTCAGTTAAAATATTAGGTTTCCAATAATGAAACTTAGCAATCCGAGCCCGCGACTCTGGGTGCTGTAACAACAACCAATCACGGTTTAAATCAAACCAATAATGGTTTGTACGGCTGCTTGGCCAGCTCTCTACATGCTCTCGGGTTTGCGGATCTGACGATAAGTTCATACCGCGATTACTATTAGCCCAATTTGCAAAACGTGCTAGTCCATCTGGGTTAAGCGACGGGTCGAGTAAAATAACCGTATTGTTAAGTAGCTCATTTATTTCATCGCCTTGCGCTGCAGCTAAATAATAAGCGACTAGTAACGCTGCATTACTACCTGATGATTCGTTACCATGAACACTGTAACCCATCCACACGACACTGGGCTGCTCTGCTGTTTTATTGTTTGAATTATTTAGGCGAGCTAAATGTGCTTGGCGAGTTTTTTCTATATTTTTTAATTTGTTAGCCGCTGTAATCGTAAGCATAACTAACGGGCGCTGTTCGTGAGTTCGGCCTATTACTTCAAAATTAATTCGATCGCTTTTTTGAGCTAAAATTTCCATGTAGCGAACAAGTTGGTCATGCCTTACATGCCACTCACCCACTTGATAACCCAGTACCTCTTGTGGTGTTGGTATGGTGGAATCAAATTCAACCTGTTGCTCAAAATAATAAGATAGGGGCTTTGCCATACTTGAAAAACTGGCCAGTACCACCATTATTGTTAATATGAAGCGCATATAAATCACTCTAAAAATGTTTGTTAATTGCACGCTACCATTGCTTAAAATAGATGCCAACTTTTTACGTTCAACACTAGCCGCAACACGATGAGCGGAGTATGATATGCAGTATCCGAGTAATTTAGTCAAGTATAGACGGTATTATGATTTCTATTTCCGAAACAGCGCAAGCGCATTTTGCTAAGCTATTAGCAGATCAATCTCAACAAACGAATATTCGTGTGTTTGTTGTTAACCCTGGTACATCACAAGCTGAATGTGGTGTTTCTTATTGTCCAGAAGACGCGGTAGAAGAGAGCGATATTCGCCTAAATTTTAACGGCTTTGATGCGGTTGTTGATGCTGAAAGCGCGCCTTTTTTAGCCGAAGCTGAAATTGATTTTGTTACCGACAAAATGGGTACTCAATTAACACTTAAAGCACCTAATGCTAAAGCACGTAAACTAGGTGAAGATGCCAGCTTGAATGAGCGTGTGCAACACATGCTAGAAACCGAAGTAAACCCACAACTTGCCAACCATGGCGGCCAAGTTAGCTTGGTAGAGATCACCGCAGCAGGTGTTGCTGTACTTCAGTTTGGTGGTGGTTGTAATGGATGTTCTATGATCGATGTCACACTAAAAGAAGGCATTGAAAAAGAGATGATTGCTAAGTTTGATGAAATCACCGGTGTGTCTGACATTACCGATCATGAAGCAGGCGAGCATTCTTACTACTAAGCATTAATTCATTATGCTAAAGCCACTTATTTACCGCTTAGGGAGCGACCCTAAGTTGAGTTTAAAGCGCTTTTTTCGCGGGCTAGCACTATTTGTGCTAGCCGTGATATTTATCGCTGTAGGCTATTACAGCCATTATAGTTTGCAAGTTATTGGCTTAGTAATTTTAGTCCCCGCTTTATTTTTTGCCTTTTGGGGCTATGCGGGCATTTTTGCTAACCGCTTTTCTCAAGTATTAAAAAACATCCCTTCAAAAAATAATGACCCCGATCTGTGGAAGTAACGGTTTATATTAATTCGCTTAATTAAGTAATTGATTATTAGCTTTTAATTGTTGATATTTAACAATAAGCGTTACGCCTCGCATAAGCATAAAACAACTCATGGCTAACCATAAACCATGGTTTTGCCAGTCCTGAAATAGCCAAAACACCCCGAAAAAGCCTACAATCGCTGAAAGCAACATACTGTTTCGCATCGCTTTAGCGCGTGTCAGACCAACAAAAATACCATCGAACAAAAAGCAGCTCATAGCTAAAATAGGCAATGCTATTACCCAAGGTAAATAGTGAATGGCCTCGTCAATAACCTCTGGTACATTCGTTAATAACTTAATAATGCTGCTGCCAAAAACTATAAAAAACACACTATACATAACGCCAAATAACATACCCCAAAATACACTTATTTTTACCCAAAGCCTTATCTTTTCAACACTTTTTTGACCTTTAGCTTGACCTACTTTGGCCTCACTTGCATAGGCTATTCCATCAAGTGCAAAGCTAACTAACATTAAAAAGTTGAGTAAAACAGCATTGGCGGCCAGTGTGGTTTCACCGAGGCGAGCAGCATAAAAGGTCATAAAGCTAAAACATACTTGCAGTACTAAAGAACGAATAAAAATATCGCGGTTTAAGCTCAGTAGTCCTGCCATTTTTTCTAAACTAAACCAATTTGCTACAGCCAAACTCATACCATGCTTTTTAGCAAGTTGAGCCACCAGCAATAAAGCAAACACAAGTGCAATGTAGTCAGCGATAAGTGATGCCCACGCAGCCCCTGCAACCGCCCAATCAAGGTACACTACAAAATAAATATCGAGCACAATATTGGTAATGTTAGTCACTAACAGTAAATAAAATGGCCCTCGGCCATAATGAACACCTAACATCCAGCCTAGTAAAACTAAGTTGCATAGCGCTGCAGGGGCGCTAAAAATACGAATACTAAAATACCGATAGGCTTCATTGAGCACATCGCTATTGGCAGCTGATAAATACGCGATGGCATGTTTTATAAGGGGTGATAGCAAAATAAGGAGTAAGGCAACCGAAGTGGCTAACAATAAACTGCGCTTAAGTAAGGCTACGAGTTGGGTTAAATCATTTTGACCATAAGCCTGCGCCACCAGCCCAGTGGTGCTCATTCTTAAAAATCCAGCGAGCCAAAATAAAATAGAGATCACAGTTGAACCCAAAGCAATACCGGCTAAATAATGCGCGCTCCCCAAGTGACCAATCACAGCCGTATCAACAATTCCTAACAACGGGACGGTAATATTTGATAATATCATCGGACCGGCTAACAACAACAAGCTTTTATGGTGTGCCTTATTATGTATAAGAAATTGTTTCATTTAGTATTATTATTCCTGATTTGTGGTTCTATACGCGCGCAAGCAGCTGTTATTCTACAGTATCATCACGTCAGTGAAACCCTTCCCGCTGTTACCAGCGTGAGTGCCAACACCTTTACTAAACACTTAAATTATTTAAAAGAGCATAACTTTAACGTTATTCCATTAAATGAGCTGATCAGTGCATTGCAACAAGGTAAGGCTTTAGAGGACAAAACAATCGCGATTACCTTTGATGATGGTTACAACAATAATTACGACCAAGCCGCCCCTATCCTTGAGGAATTTGGCTACCCGTACACTATTTTCGTAAACCCAAAACTCATTGATGAGCAAGCGAGCTATTTGATGGGGTGGGATAAGCTCAGGGAGCTTGCAAAAAAAGGAGCAGTTATTGCTAATCATAGTGCCGAGCATAACTACCTACATAAAAAACTTGAAAATGAAACGCAAAGCCAATGGCGCGAACGCACAAAAAAAGACATTCTTAGTTCACAACAGCGTATTAAAGAGGAAATAGGTCACGACTATAAATACGTTGCTTACCCATACGGAGAGTTTAACAATCAACTACAAGCACTCGTTACTGAGCTAGGTTTTGTTGGTATTGGCCAGCACTCAGGAGCCGTTAATCAACACTCTAACTTTAGCCGCTTACCGCGCTTCCCCGCATCTGGTTTTTATAGCAAACTAGGGACGTTAATTACCAAGATAAATTCAACTGCCTTTACCATTAATAAGCTAACCTATGAAGATAGTGTCACTTCAAAAAATCCACCGACACTCACTATAAAGCTTGAAACAGATGACTTTCATAAGAGTCAATTTGCCTGTTATGTATCAAGCGTTGGCCAAGCTAATTTAAATTGGTTAGACGATAGTACGGTTGAGATAACATCGCCAAAACAGCTTAATAAAGGCCGCTCTCGCTTTAACTGCACGGCTCCATCAATAAAACAAGCCGGCAGTTATTATTGGTTTTCACAACCTTGGGTGATCAACTAAGTTTTACTTTTTATTACTTGATTTAATAACCGCTGGGTCATTTTCTCCAGCGGTACCACTTCATTTGCCGCCCCCATATCAATAGCAGCTTTAGGCATGCCCCATACCACTGACGAAAACTCATCTTGCGCAAGCGTGTATGCACCTTGTTGCTTTAATGCGAGTAACCCTTTCGCACCATCACTTCCCATGCCGGTCAATAGTGTGGCAACAATATGCTTTGCACCTATTTCAAGTAATGAGTTAAATAAAACATCCACTGCGGGTTTATGTCTATTAACAGCCTCTCCATCATCAAGCTGACAATACAAAGCACTACCTTGTTTACTAATTCGTAAATGTAAGCCACCCGGAGCTATATAAGCGCAACCTGCTACCAGTTTATCGCCTTGCTGTGCTTCTTTTACGTTAATAGTACAAGTGCGCTGCATTCGCTCTGCAAATGAGGTGCTAAATACGGGAGGAATATGCTGCGTTATTACAATGGGTGGGCAATTTTTGGGCATACGTATCAGCACTTCTTTTATCGCCTCGGTTCCCCCTGTTGATGCACCGATTGCAATCACTTTATTTACTAAAAATTCGGCATGGGTGGGGATAGGTTCTGCTACAGCACTGGTTTTTTTGTAGCCTCGAACCCGAGCACTAGCCGCCACCCTGACTTTTTGCTGCACTGTGTCAGCATATTGACTCATTTGTTGTTTAACGTTAACCGTTGGCTTTGCAATAAAATCAACCGCCCCCAATTCAAGCGCTTCAAGGGTGATAGGGGAACCTTTTTGAGTCAGAGTGGAAATCATCACTACTGGCATGGGGCGTAAGCGCATTAAGTTTTTTAAAAAACTAATACCGTCCATTTTTGGCATTTCAACATCTAGTGTTAACACGTCCGGATTGTGTTTTTTAATCATTTCTCTGGCTTCGTATGGGTCTTGTGCACAACCCACTACCACAATGTCTTTTGCCTGTTGCAGTATCTCTGTCAGTAATTGCCTGATCAGTGCCGAGTCATCAATTATTAATACTCTAATCATAGCCATCCTTAAAAAAGTTCTATATCAGTGGCTTGAGTTTGCTGTTCAAGATTATGTAAGTAACGCACTTCACGTTTTTCAATGGTGTTATTGTGTAAGTTTCTTAGCTTTTTAACCTGTACTTTTCCATTATGGGGATTAAAAAATATTTTGCGCGGCCAGGGGCCACCCATATCATGCGCCACTAGGTTTAGTGCCTCTTCTGCAACATACGCATTGGCAAAACTGATATTGCCAATACCAATATCTGTCATTGCGCTAATTATTTTGCCTCCCCCAAACAATTTTACTTTTAAGTTTGCCCGAGAAGCGCCATTTTTAAGCACTTCATTAATTAAATATTCCATGGCCCAGTTACCATAACGACAACTTAAACTATGTGCTTGGTCAATTCGCTCACCCTTTTGAATAGGTAGCATAAAGTGGTTAATACCTCCTATGCCAAGCTTGTCGTCGTAAACACAAGCCGCAATGCATGATCCTAGCACGGTGGTGATCAGCTCATCGTTCTTAGAAACATAAAATTCACCTGGCAATACCTTAGCAACTACTTGATCTCGCGTGGCATCCCAATAGCGCTTAATATGCTCAAATCCCGCTAATACCGGCTTAAATTGTGTTTGCATGGGCTACTTTTTGATACATGGTTTTCCCTAAGTTTTTAAATAAGACATGCTCTTTTCCCATGGTTTCTGAATGCCCTAAAAATAAATAACCTTGGTTATTTAAAATATCGGCATAACGGTTAAAAAGCTGATCTTTTGTCTCTTTGTCAAAGTAAATCACTACATTTCTGCACAAGATCAAATCAAATGGGCCCTTCATCGGCCAATCTTGGAGTAAGTTTAAACGCTTAAATGAAATACACTGTTGTAGTTTAGGTTTAACCTTATAACTTTGCCCGTCTTTGCTAGTTAAAAACCAGCGCTTGAGCAAGGCATCATCAAGGCCATTCACATTTGCCGCGGTATAAATACCGCTCTGCGCTTTAGCCAGTACATTAGAATCAAGATCAGTAGCTAAAATTTTCACATCCCAATCACTTGGAAAAGCCCCTTGTAACGTCATTGCTAAACTATAGGGTTCTTCACCGGTAGAGCAGCCTGCAGACCAAATACGCACGCGTTTATTATGTTTATTTGCCTTTAACACCGAAGGAATGAACTGCTCTTTTATAAACTCAAAGTGATGAATTTCACGAAAAAAAGAGGTTAAGTTGGTGGTAATGGCATTAATAAATGCATCAAACTCCTGATCCTTATGATTTTTTAAGTAATCTAGGTAACTAGAAAAGTTTGTTAATTTACGCTCACGAATTCGCCTTGCTAATCGTGAGTAAACCATTTCTCGCTTATGCTCTCCAAGCACAATACCACAGGCGTTATACACTAAATGAGCCACTTCCTTAAAATCGCTATCCGTTAATAAAAACTCTTTCATTATGTGCTCTCAAATAAATATAAAAATAGATTCACACTTACTTCATTGTGTGAATCTATCTAAAGTAGAGTTAAAACTCCTCCCACTCTTCAGCTGAGTCTACAAAGTTTTCACCTTTGCTTTTATTATTAACGAAGCTATTTTGTTGCTTATGCGTTATTTCAGGAGTCCGGATGGTAGGCGATACAACCGCCATATCTTGCTGCCCTAGTGAGAAGAAATGCAGTAAGCGGCGCATTTCATTAGCCTGCTCTGCCATAGACTCACCTGCAGCCGATGCCTCTTCAACTAATGCAGCATTTTGTTGAGTCATTTCATCCATTTGCGATACGGCTTTATTTACTTGCTCAATCCCGGCGCTTTGCTCTTCCGAGGCCTGAGTTATATCAGCTATCATTTGTGTTACGCGTTTCACCGACACTACAATCTCTTGTAAAGTGACACCTGACTCATTCACAAGTGCACTTCCATCAGCAACTTTGCCAACACTATCTCTAATTAACTCTTTAATTTCTTTAGCGGCACCAGCTGAGCGCTGAGCTAAGTTACGCACTTCACCTGCAACAACCGCAAAGCCTCGTCCTTGCTCACCCGCTCTAGCTGCTTCTACAGCAGCATTAAGTGCTAGTAGGTTTGTTTGGAACGCGATTTCGTCTATTACACCAATAATGTCAGCAATTTTTTTACTCGATTCATTAATCGCCGACATACTGGTTACGGCCTTATTAACAACCTCGCCACCTTGAATTGCTTTATCACAGGTTTCTTCAGCTAAGTCATTAGCCACCTTGGCATTATCAGCATTTTGACGAACCGTACTGGTCATCTCTTCCATACTAGAAGCTGTTTCTTCTAATGATGACGCCTGCTCTTCTGTACGCTGGCTTAAATCGGCATTGCCTTGTGAAATTTCTTCAGCCCCACTGGCCACCAGTGTAGCCGATGTATTAATGCGATTAATGACCTCGGTTAGCTTGTCTGCCGTCGCATTTGCATCTTTTTTAAGTTTATCAAACGAGCCGTAATACTGTTTTTCAATCCGTTTTGATAAATCCCCATTGGCCATTGCATCAAGCATAGTTCCAGTATCTGCTACGGCGTCATCAACCACTTTAACTAAACTATTAAGACCCTGAGCTAAACGCAGGAAGAAGCCATCTTTTCCTTGCTCAACCACTCGGCTATTTAATTCCCCTTTACTTGCGGCGCTGACCAACTGAGCAATCTCTTTTTCTATTGCCACCTCTGCCGTTCTGTCTTCCCATTCAACTACAGTCCCAATTCGCTCATCGTCTGGGGTTATAATTGGGTTAGCAACTAAACCAAAAGTTCTGCCGCCCACTTTAATTTCAGTACTGTAAGTGTTCGTTAGCTTTGCTAACATATTTTGCTGATGGGCTGGGTTTTTATGAAAAATATCAATATTTTGATTAATCAAATTTTTGCTGTCAAAGTTAGGTAAATCAATGCGTATATCATTTTGTGCAATACTCATCATATTTTTCACCGCGTCATTCATATACACAATCACATTCGATGCATCTGCAATCATAGTGTTTGTTGCTACAGTGTCTAACGCGCGACGAACACGTAGGTTTTCTTCTGCTCTGGCACGCTCTTCATCGGCCTTAAATACTTCATCAGTAATATCTTGCCACTCAACAATCGTTCCTAAACGCTCTCCTTCTTCGTTAAACCATGGCGAAGCAATTAAATTAAAAATAAGACCAGCTAATTTGAGTGTCGCTTTATGGGGCGCATCTAATTTTTTTAACAGCTCGCGCTGATGCGCAGGGTGTTGATGAAAATCATCAACACATGTGCCAATTAAGTCACTTACAGCAAAGTTGGGTAGTACCGATTGCAAATCCCTTTCCCGTGCTTTTAGCATTTGCTTAACACGGTCATTGGCAAAGATGATGTTTAAGTCATTATCAGCCATCATCACATTTGCTTGGCATACTTTTAAGGCGTTGGCTAAGTCAGCTGTTTTTTTAGAGGCTCTTTCAAGTTCTTTTTGTTCGCTAATATCAGTTGCATATTTAATGATTTTTATTAATCTTCCGTCCATATCATAAATGGGGTTATAAGAAGCATTAATCCAAATTTCACGGCCTTGTTTATCAAAGCGCAAGTACTCACCTCGGTCGTATTCACCCCGTCCCAGTTTGGCCCAAAAAGCTTGATAATCTGCACTATTTGCATATTCAGATGCAACAAATAAACGATGATGTTTACCTTGTATTTCATTAAGGTGGTAGCCAAATGTGGCTAAAAAGTTATCGTTGGCATTTAGCACTGTGCCATCTAAGTCAAACTCGATTACCGCTTGCGATTTATTTATTGCCGCAACTTGTCCAGCAGCTTCTGCCGCCTTTAATTTTTGCAATGTGATCTCAGTGGCAAATTTAATCACTTTAATCACTTGACCCTGTGAATCTAAAACAGGGTTATAGGTGGCTTGTATCCACACTTCTTTAGCATTTTTGCCAAACCGCTTAAATTCATCTGAAATAAACTCACCCGCGCTCAGTCGCTGCCAAAATTGACGGTATTCATTACTTTGCGCTTCGCTAGGGCTAACAAATAAAGAATGGTGCTGACCTTGAACCTCAGCAAGTGAGTAGTCCATTACGCGAAGAAAATTTGCATTCGCAGTGATAATTTTTCCGCTAGGTTCAAACTCAATTATTGCTAATGATTTATGCAATGCATTTATGATCAAATCATTGCTTGATTCAGACTGTTTTGAATTACTAAACCATCCCATGCTTATCACCACCTTTAAGTTATTTACTTTATTTAGTTACTGTTACCGCTAAATATCCATGGTTGCAGGCAAGTCAATCAGGGCGATCATTTTTTCGCCCACGTTAACTAACCCTGCGACATATTCACTTTCATTGGTTTGGGTTAAACTCGGTACGGCTTTAGCATCTTGCTCAGCAATACTATAAACATCCGCCACCGCATCTACCGTAATACCCATTACTTTACTTTCTTGTTCAAACTCTACTTTTACAATAATCACTACTGTTAACGGTCCATACTCAATGGTGGGTAAACCAAAACGTAACCGCAAATCAATAATAGGGACTATAGTGCCACGCAAATTAATAACGCCTTTTACGTACTCCGGGGCATTTGGCAGTGCGGTTATGTCTTCCCAGCTGCGAATTTCTTGCACCGTTAATATGTCTACTCCGTATTCTTCTTCAGCCATAATAAAGGTAAGAAACTGCTTAACGCCTTCTTTGCGCTGTAGTTCAATATTGCTATTTAATGCTATTGATTCAGAGAACATGAATCCTCCAGAGTCGCCGATGGCTCAATACTTAATGCTTGGCTACCAGGTTTTTTTAACCCAGAAAGCTTAATTAAACCGCTAATATCTAAAATTAACGAGACCCGCCCATCGCCTAAAATGGTTGCCCCCGACACCCCATCCACTTTATGGTAATTAGCTTCTAAACTTTTTATAACCACCTGCTGTTGCGACAGTAAATCATCAACTAGCAGCCCTACTTTTTGGTTGTCGTTTTCCACTACAACCAACAGGGTTTTGTCTAGCGATTCAATCGCATTTTGATGATTAAAAATATCGTATAAACGCAGAATAGGAATGTATTCATCACGTAACCTAAGTACGTCTAAGTCTTTACCAACTCGACTGACTTTGGAGATATCAATTTGTAATGACTCTACAATTGAGATTAATGGGATGATGTAAGTATGCTTGGCCACTTTAACCAATTGCCCATCTAAAATAGCCAAGGTGAGCGGCAGCCGAATAGTAAAAGTAGAACCAATACCTTGTGCAGAAGTGACCTCTACTGACCCATTTAATGATTGAATATTACGTTTAACCACGTCCATACCTACACCCCGTCCAGATAAGTCACTTACCTCATCAGCGGTAGAAAACCCTGGCATAAATATGAGTTCGTTAATCTCATCATCTGTTAACTCGCTATCGCCCGTAATTAGCTCGTTGGCAATTGCTTTTTCTTTAATCTTTTGGGTGTTAAGGCCTTGGCCATCGTCCATTATTTCTATGACGATATTACCTCCCTGATGAAAAGCATTTAACGTAACCTTGCCCACAGGATCTTTACCTGCTGCAATACGCTTTTCTACAGTTTCAATACCATGATCCAAAGAGTTTCTTACTAAATGCACCATAGGATCAGATATTTTTTCCATCACGGTTTTATCTAGCTCGGTTTGCTCTCCAATCAGTTTTAACTCCACCTCTTTATTAAGCTTTTGAGCAATATCACGCACCAAACGCGGAAAGCGGCTAAACACAAAATTAATTGGCAGCATACGAATACGCATCACGTTTTCTTGTAAATCTCGAGTGTTATGCGCTAATTGCGCCAATCCCTCTTGAAGAGACGTTACCGTGGTGGCTGTCATTTCCTGTTCGCTAAGCTGATTTAACATTGCTTGGGTAATGACCAACTCGCCCACCATATTAATTAATGAATCAACCTTATCGATACCAACCCGAATAGAAGTAGATTCAGGCGCAGCTTTAGCGCTGGGCGTATTGGCAGGTGCCTTTGCTTTACTCGCTTTGGGTTGCTCAGCAGTTTTGGGAGCTTCCTCCACAATAGCCGGTTCGTTAATTACTTCCTCTGACTCGGCTTTAGCATCATTAAATAAGCCGCCACACAACTCGACTTTAATATCTGCATCATCTTCAACCCATTCAAAAATCTCTTTAATGGCTTGGTCATCACGTTCAGTATTTAAGAAAAATCGCCAATATAAAAAGCACTCATCAGTGGTTAATTCTTTAATGTCAGGTATCGCATCGGTGAATACTTGTACTTCTAACTCACCAAGCTCAGCTAATTCGCTGATCATAAACAAAGGTTCGTTACCGGTTTTAAATAGATGAAAATGTGGCTTAAAATCAATCTGGTAAGTATTAACGATAACCTGCTCAAGGTGTGTTTCATCACCTTGAACTTCACTTGCTGGCATACCTAGTAAGCTTTCAAACTGTTCTCGCAAAGTGTCTGCTTGGGTTAAATCAGGTTCTTCCTGTACCTTTAGTGAGCTTAGCAAAGCTCTTAAGCAATCTACTGATTTAAGTAATAAATTAATGTGCTCGCTACTTATATTGCGCTCACCTTCACGAATTTGATCCAGTAATGTTTCTAATACATGGGTAAAGTTTGCAATTGAATTAAATCCAAAAGTAGCACTGCCCCCTTTTATTGAATGAGCAGCTCTAAAAATAGTATTAATAGTTTCTAAGTCTTCTTCGCCCGGCACTAAGTTGAGTAATTCAGTCTCCATAATATCGAGGCCTTCAAAACTCTCTTCAAAGAACACTTCAAAAAACTGGCTTAAATCAATACTCACAGTGCACTCCTAGGTTAACGGATTACTTTTTTTAGCACGGCCAATAGTTGTTCTGGATTGAAAGGTTTTACAATCCACCCTGTTGCCCCTGCAGCTTTGCCTTCTACTTTTTTATCCATCCCCGACTCTGTAGTTAACATAAGCAACGGTGTAAATTTGTAATCTGGTAACCCTCTTAGTTCTCTAATAAGCGTGATCCCATCCATAATCGGCATGTTTACATCAGAAATAACTGCATCAAAACCTTGTTGCTTGGCAATGGCTAATGCCTCACTGCCATCTTTGGCTTCGGTAACATCAAATCCTGCTGTTTTTAATGTAAAACTCACCATTTGACGCATTGATGCAGAATCATCGACAGCTAAAATTCTTTTCATATAAACCTCTAGTTAGTACTTTCTGATGCTAAATATTCACTTAAACCGAGTTGTTCAATGGCATTTGTTAATGCGTCACTGCTGCCAACCCAAGCAATTTTTTGATTAATAGTAAGAAGGTGTTTTTGTAGGGAGCAAAGAAGTTGAACCGAGGCGGTATCAGCAGACATAACATCGCTAATATCCAGACAAATATCTCGGCTGTTATTAAGTTCGCCTAATAAATCTTGATGTAAAACGTCAACTTGAACAATTGAAAGTTCGTTTGGTAGTTTAAGCATTTTTAAGCTTTTCCTTATCAACTCAATCCATAACAAAAGCTTAGACCGAGATAAAGAAAACGCCATAAAAACCACTAAAAAATAACTAATTAATTAAGATTAGCTGTTAAAAAACGTAAAAAGGGGCACAAAGCCCCTTTGAAATCGTTAAACCATTAAAAACTAGTTTTTGTAGAAATCTGCTATTTCAATAAATTCCGCTGTTAATTTTGTAGTATTAACCAAAGGCACATCACCTTGTTTAAATTCAGGCTTAAAAATAGCTCTTAATGCACCACTGCCGTCAACAAGTGCAACCGATGCACTATGATCCACCGCATAGTCAGACTCATCACTATCACTAATTGCGTAAATTAATCCAAGTTCTCGTACAAATGGAAACAAGTCTTTATGCTCCCCAGATACAGCTAAAAAGGCAGGGTTAAAATAATCTATGTACTCTTTACGTTTTTGAGCAATATCTCGTTTAGGATCGACAGATATAAACCACACCTGCAGTGGATAATCAGCCTGTAAGTTTTTATAGACATTGTTAAGCTTAGCAAGCGTCATTGGACAAATATCAGGGCAGCTTGTGTAGCCTAAAAACACTAAGTTCCATTGACCTAAAAACTGCTGCTTTGTCACTAACTCCCCCTGTTGATCATTCAACGAGAAATCAGATAACGGTTTTGCAGTTTCGTACACTAATGCATCAAGATCTTGTAAATTTTTTTTATCACCACATGCCGATAAAAAAAGCACCGAAAAAACAATTAACCCATACCATAACTGCTTCATATAACTAACCATTTATCTATAAATAAGATAACAAAGAGTATCATTAAATGAATAATCGAAAAACGAAATAAATCCATCGCGGTGTCCTCTTTGGCGGCAAATTTTAAGTTAATTGCTTTGTATATAAATACCACATTGAGGATACATGCCCCGCTTAAATAAATAAGCCCCGACATACCTATCAAATAAGGGAGTACGCACACTATGGCTAATAGTACTGAGTACGCGAGCACACAGGTTTTACAAAAGTCGATTCCATGGGTCACTGGTAACATGGGGATTTTAGCGCGTTCGTAATCACTTTTACGCGCAATGGCTAACGCCCAAAAATGCGGAGGAGTCCATGTAAATATGATCATCACCAACAACCAAGGAGCAGCGGCCATTTGATTGGTTTCAGACACCCAACCAAGTAAAGGTGGCATGGCGCCTGCCAAACCACCAATCACTATATTTTGTGGCGTAGCACGTTTTAAAAACGACGTATAAATAAACGCATAACCAACAAGTGCAAATAAAGTGAGTATGGCGGTGAGTGTATTTGCCCACAACATCAACATAATAAATCCTGCCACACCAATCACAGTTGCAAAACTAAGTGCATGTAATTTACTTAAGCGTCCTTTGGCGACTGGGCGGTGGCGTGTACGTGCCATTTTACTATCAATTTCGCTATCAACCACATGGTTGATAACAGCAGCTGCCGCAGAGAGTAAGCCTATCCCTAATAAACTTATGAATTGAACCCCAATACCTCTTCCAACGTCAGGGGCGAGTGCTAAGCCCACCCATGCCGTTAACACCAGCATAGCTACTACTTTAAATTTACTGATTGCCAAATAATCTTGAATTAAGTGATAGCTTTTAGTTAATAACGATGTGCTATAAACGGGCTGCATTGCTTTTTTATTAATTGTAAGTGCCATAACGATTCCCCTTTAAGTACGGACTTTTAGGTAATAACATAACCTAACCATAGTTAATAACAGTATGGCAGCCATTAAGTTATGCGCCAGCGCTACGCCTAACGGAAAATGGAAATGCACCACCGCTAACCCCAAAGCAATCTGACAAAATAACGCCACTAATACCGTCACTGTGCAGCTTTTAATTTTTTGTGAATAAGCATGGCTGTATATTCGCCACATGACGAGTGCCAATACAATACAAGTAACCAATGCCCATATACGATGCAATAAGTGGATAGACATACGCGCTTGTTGTGACAATACGCCAAACTCATAATTGCTATGCTCTAACGGTAACTGAAAGACACTACTGAGCGAAAACGGCTGAGCGTAACTACATAGCGGCAAACCATTACAATGTGGCGCGGCATAATTAGCCGCTAACCAGCCACCTAGAGCGATTTGTAAAATAAGTACCGTGAGCGCCACCAAGCTTAGTTTAAAGTGGGGTTTTGCACCTGCGTCCCCCCCCGAAATAGGCTGACTGGTCAGCCGTAAGTACAACAGCGTTAATAACGCCAAAATGCTAAACCCTCCGAGTAAATGCCCCATCACAATTAGCGGCTGCAGGTTCATAGTCACCGTCCACATACCAAGCGCTGCCTGAAAAATAACAAGTAAAAGCAGTAGCATTGGTAATTTTACAGGCGTAGTTGGATACTGGCGTTTTACAAAAGCCAAAATAAACAACACTAAAATTAATACTCCGAGTGTGCCAGCAAAATAGCGATGAATCATTTCTTTCCATGCTTTTGCTGTTTCAAATATCATGTCGGGGTAGCTCTGAATCGCTTGCGCAATCTCGGCCTCATGTTTTGGTACGGTTAAAAAGCCATAACAACCAGGCCAATCGGGGCAACCAAGCCCTGCGTCACTTAACCGCGTATACGCGCCTAAAGCCACCACAATTAATGCGAATAAACTCGTTGCTAATACCAAATTTTTATAGTTTTTATACATAGCAGCCTCTACTTAGCTTGAGCGAGAGTAATTAAGTAATTTTTTTAGATCTTTCAATAATCCCTTTTGTATCAAACGGTTTTCTTGTGGTTGAGGGTTAAATGGATATTCCAGCACAATCAGTCCCATATGGTCTATTAAATACAAACTCGCGGGTTTTAACTGCTGTTGTGCAGCAATCATATGCCAATGCGGCTTCGCTGCTTCCGGTTCACCAATTATTGCCATATCTACTTTGTGTTGGTTTTTACCAAGGGCAACATATAAATTATCTAAAGCGGCGAGCTGCTCAGAGCAAGGCTCTTTGCATTGTGCTGAATAATTTAAAGCAATGGTCCATTGTTTTGGATTATGCTGCTGCCAATTCTCTAGCTTAATTTCACGCTCTAAAAATTCTCCATGATTAGTAATTGCTGTAGGTAGCCAATCAAGTTTTAACGCGCTGTAAGCCAGCACTAATGGGATAGCGCAACATACTACAAAGAGCAACAGGGGTTTATTTTTCATTATCTATCCTCTTCTTGCTTGCAAAAATAGCAACTACCACACAGGCAATTGCAATTAGAAACCACTGTACTGAGTAGGCATAATGCTTTTCTGGACTCATCACAACAGCTTCATAATGGGGGGCAGCAATCTTATCTTCACCGCCTTGGCGATAGGCCATATAATCCACTAAAGGTCGCTGGGATTGGCTACTGAGAGCTTGCAGATCAATGATTTGAATTCGTTTAGCTAAATCTGATTGAGTATTACTATTAGCTAAGGTAAAGCCACTTAAGTTATCTTCTTTAATTTGTGCCGTTAACGAAAATTTACCACTAGGTATTGTCACGTTTGGTAGGATTTCTCTTGAACTGCCTGCTTTTACCCAGCCTAAATTAACTAATAAAAAGCGCGAATCATCAGGTAATTTTAATAATGCCAGTAAGTCGTAACCAACCTGACCATTATAAATTTGGTTATCGAGCAGCCAATAATTATTGATATCAAAATAACCACTCAACGAAACTAATACCCCGGTTTTATTCCACTCTTTTGGCAGTTGTTGCAACTGTGCCCAGCTCATAACCCCTTGCTGTTGTATATTTTCAATGGCATTAAGCTGCTGTTGCTTTTGATCTGCGCGCTGTAATTGCCAAAACCCTAAACGCACACAAACTAATACCACAATAACAACCAGGCAAACTGTGATTATTGAGCTAAGCTTTTGTTTGTTAAATACAACTAACTGCATAAGGGTAAATCCAGTGATTATTAAAATTATTATTGTTCTACTGTTATTATTTATATTGTTTAATTTATTTCGTGCTTTATTAATTATGGTGTCGGGAAAAACCAATGGACGCCCCATGTCTCACTTTTTAGGGCGTCGAGTGTTATTTTCTGTTGTAGTGTTAGTGATGGTAATTGCCGCACTAAAGCTCGGTTTAATTACGGCAAATCAATCACCTTTTCCCACTACAGCACATATACAAATACAAACAAACATAGCCAAACAACATCAACAAAATGCCAGTACCAGGCCGCAGCTTGAAAGGCAAAGTGCTTATTTTTTGTAAAGTGGCCTTTTAAAATCCGTAGGAAAACGATTAATAAAATAATGGTACCTAAGGTGACATGCATACCGTGAAAGCCGGTTAACAAAAAGAAGGTATTTCCGTAAATTCCTGCATCAAGGGTTAAATTAAGGTCGTTATAAGCGTAAATATATTCTTCTACTTGGAGTCCTAAAAAACATACTCCCAGTAAAATAGTTACGCCTAAAAACACCTTAAGTGGCGTGCGCTTGTTATTTTCCATCGCCACATGAGCAAAATGCAGAGTCACTGACGAGGCTAATAAAATAAGGGTATTTATAAGTGGTAACCCTTGCCAGCCCATTGCTTGCGTAGTGGTGCCCCCTGGAGTATTTAACAACGGCCACACAGCCTCAAAAGTAGGCCATAACACTTCGTTAGTCATGGCGTTGTTATCAGCGCCTCCAAGCCAAGGTACAGAGAACATGCGAGCATAAAAAAGGGCGCCAAAAAAGGCCATAAAAAACATAACTTCTGAAAAAATAAACCAGCTCATACCTTGCCTGAATGAGCGATCCATTTGGGCAGAATATAAACCTTGATGCGACTCTTCAATCACATTTTTAAACCAGCTAAACAGCATATAAAGCAATACGGCAATACCCACATACAGTATGTAAATACCGCTGCCTCCCTCTTTACCCATATCCATAACTGTTAAGGCTGCCCCTACCGCAATAAAAAATAGCGCCACTGCGCCAACTATTGGCCATGGGCTTTGATCAGGTACATAATAATGTTCATATTTTTGATTCATTTCATTTGCTCCTAGTTTTTCACTAGTTTTATAAGCTAGTTATTACTGGCTACTAACTTCTCGCTAATATCAAATACGGTATAAGACAGAGTTAACTCCTCCACATCACTGGGTAACTCAGTATCAACATAAAAAAGTAATTTAAACTCTAGCTCCTCGCCAGCCTTCAAAGGTTGCTGGTCAAAGCAAAAACACGCTATTTTGTGTAAATACTTAGCTGCTTTGCCCGGTGCTACCGAGGGGATAGCCTGCATCACTTTGTCTTCATTACTGTTGTTTTTAGCGCTAAACATAACCTCACGCATGGCCCCTGGTTTTACATCTACACTGTATTCTTTAGATTTAACCTCAAAAGGCGCACCACTTTGGGCATGCGTGGTAAAACTAACGCTGACTTCTCTATTTTCAGTAATCAAGGTACTTTGCTGTGCTTGTTCTAACGAGGGCTTACCATTAAGCCCCGTTATATCGCAAAACACGTCATATAAAGGCACCATGGCAAATGCAAAAGCAAACATTGCAATGCAAATAACCACCAGCTTTTTTAATAACGGTAGATGACTCATTATTTAATATCCGGCGGCGTTGAGAACGTATGGTAAGGCGCTGGTGAATCAACTTCCCATTCAAGCCCTTCAGCTCCATCCCAAACTTTTGCAGGCACTTTATCGCCCCCTTTTGCACATTTATACACAACGACAACGAACAGTAATTGCGATAAACCAAAGGCAAACCCACCTATACTAATAATGGCGTTAAAGTCAGCAAACTGCAGTGCATAATCTGGAATTCGACGTGGCATACCAGCTAATCCCACAAAATGCATTGGGAAAAACAGCACGTTAACGCTCACCAACGACAACCAAAAATGCCATTTTGCTAAGGTAATATTGAACATATTTCCGGTCCATTTTGGCAGCCAATAATAAGCCCCCGCCATAATAGAAAACACCGCGCCCGTTACGAGTACATAATGAAAGTGTGCAACCACAAAGTAAGTATCATGGTATTGAAAATCGGCAGGCGTAATAGCCAGCATCAATCCCGAAAAACCACCTAAAGTAAACAGCACAATAAATGCGATACTAAACAACATAGGCACTTCAAAGCTAATAGAGCCACGCCACATAGTTGCTACCCAGTTAAATACTTTTACGCCGGTAGGTACCGATATCAACATAGTCGCGTACATAAAAAACAACTCTCCCGCCACGGGCATACCAGTGGTAAACATATGATGCGCCCACACAATAAAGCTCAACAAGGCAATCGAGGAAGTGGCGTACACCATAGAGGCGTAACCAAATAGTTTTTTACGTGAAAAAGTAGGAACAATCGTAGAGATAATGCCAAAGGCAGGCAAAATCATAATATAAACTTCAGGATGACCAAAAAACCAAAATATATGCTGGAACATTACCGGATCGCCACCACCAGCGGCGTCAAAGAAGCTGGTCGCGAAGTATTTATCGGTGAGTACCATAGTAACTGCACCAGCAAGTACCGGCATTACTGCAATAAGTAAAAAAGCCGTGATCAGCCATGTCCACACAAATAACGGTAGCTTCATCCACGTCATTCCAGGGGCGCGCATATTCACTATGGTTACCACCACATTAATGGCTCCCATAATCGAACTAATACCCATAATATGCACCGCAAACACAAACATTGCTGTGTTGTCGTTACTATAAGTGGTGGAAAGCGGGGCGTAAAAGGTCCAACCAAATGCAGGGCCGCCACCAGGCATAAACAGTGACGCTAGCAGGATTAAGAACGCAAACGGTAAAATCCAAAAACTCCAGTTGTTCATTCTCGGTAATGCCATATCTGGCGCACCAATCATTAGCGGGATCATCCAGTTTGCCAATCCAGTAAATGCAGGCATTACTGCACCAAATACCATGATCAGTCCATGCACTGTGGTCATTTGGTTAAAAAAGTGTGGATCAACTAACTGTAAACCCGGCTGAAATAGCTCAGCACGGATCACCATGGCCATTGCTCCACCAATTAAAAACATGGTTAGTGAAAAAATTAAATATAAGCTGCCTATGTCTTTATGGTTGGTTGTAAATAACCAGCGTTTAAAGCCAGTAGCGGGTTGATGGGCATGATGAGCCTCATTGGTATTAGGTTGTTCTGCAATGCTACTCATTATTTAGCCTCCCCACCAGCATCCAGTGCCGCTTGTATTTCGCTTGGTTGAATTACCTCTCCGGTGTCATTACCCCATGCGTTTCGTTTATAAGTAATAACGGCTGCTATCTGCTTAATAGATAATTGCTTGGCAAAAGACTGCATCGCTGTACCAGGCTTACCATAAAGTAAAATATCGATGTGACCTTTAATATCACCTACCACTATTGGACTGCCTTTAAGTGCAGGAAAAACCCCTGGCAGGCCTAAACCTGTAGGCTGGTGACACGCAGCACAGCTCGCCATATAAACTTGCTCACCCAGTGCCATTAACTCTTCTTTTGGTACTACTTGGTCAAGTAGCGCCGCACTTTCGGCGGCCGCTTTTTGTTTAGCTTGTTTAGCTTCTGCCAACCACGATTTGAAGTCTTCTTCTGTTTTTGCTTCTACCACAACAGGCATAAAGCCATGATCTTTACCACACAGCTCTGCACACTGCCCGCGGTAAGTACCTACTTCATTAATATTGGTCCATGTTTCATTGATAAACCCAGGATTTGCATCTTTTTTAACAGCAAAATCAGGTACCCACCATGAGTGAATCACATCATCTGAGGTCATTAAAAAACGTACTTTTTGATTAATCGGTAGCACCAGCGGCTTATCTACTTCAAGTAAATAGTTCGGGTTTTTATCGGCAAGATTAGTTATTTCATTTTGAGGAGTCGCTAACATTGAATAAAACTCAACATCCTCGCCCATATATTCGTAATGCCATTTCCATTGTGAGCCAGTAATTTTTATGGTGATATCAGCTTTGCTGGCATCCTCCATGGCAATTAGGGTTTTAGTCGCAGGAATGGCCATAACAATTAAGATGACAAAAGGAATGGCAGTCCAGAGTATTTCTACTTTGGTGCTTTCATGAAACTGGGCAGGGACAGCCCCTTTAGATTTGCGATGATGAATGAGTGCCCAAAACATAATGGCAAACACGATCACCCCAATCACACAACATATTAAAAATATAGTCATGTGTAGTTGGTATACATTATTACTTATATCAGTTACGCCTTTACGCATATTATATTGGCTATTAGCAAGCACATTTTGCGAAAAAACTAACAATATAAGCCACAAGGAAGAACTCAGCTTACCCATGTGACGGCTCCTTTGATGCTATTGCTGACGCAAAGCGAAGGGACATACTACTTAAACGCCCATTCGTTATTTTTATTTTTTATAAGGGTGCTGGAGTTATTAAATGTGTGTGCTCAAAACGACTACGCTGTGAGTTATTTTTATTCCAGCTCTTTAATAACTAGTTAAAAAATAAACAATAAGCAAGGTGAGTATGAAAAATAAACAAGGGGTTACTTAAAAAAGTGCAGCAAAAAAGTAGTCACTAATGAGTTAGTTAACCTAAGAGTCAGGGGTGGTAAGGGGTAGCTTGAATAACAGCGGAAAAAATATAAAATTTTATGATTTAAAAATAATTAGGATAAATTTATTTATATATAAGTATTTAGCGATATTATTTACAATAACAAAAGCGATTAACAAGCAGCACCATAAAAAATAATACAAGTAAAATCAGCGCCTAATTAATATTAAGCGCTAAGTTATGCTTAACTATCACATCCAGTCAGCGTTACGAATAACACCTACCGCTAAGCCTTCAATATTGAAAGATTCATTTTCCAAGTCGACTTCAATGGCCGAAAACTCGTCATTTTCAGCATGCAGTAATACTTTTCTGCCGGCTTTTTCTAGGCGTTTAACCGTAACATCATCATCCACTCGAGCAACAATAACCTGACCATTTTCAGCCACTTGAGTTTTATGTACAGCGAGTAAGTCGCCATCCATAATACCAATATCTTTCATACTCATGCCGTTAACACGCAGTAAAAAATCGGCCGCAGGTTTAAACATTAAAGGGTCAATTTTACAGTGGCTTTCAACATGCTGTTGCGCCAATATTGGCTCACCCGCAGCAACCCGACCAATTAAAGGCAAGCCTAATTGCTCTGGCTCTTCTTCTTCAACAAGCTGAATGCCGCGACTCGCACCCGGCTTCATTTTAATTACACCTTTTTTAGCCAGTGCTTTTAAGTGTTCTTCTGCAGCATTTGCACTTTTAAAACCCAGTGTTTGTGCAATTTCGGCACGTGTAGGAGGCATACCAGTGTCTTTAATAAACACTTTGATAAGTTCGAGTATTTGCGCTTGGCGTTTTGTTAATGGTCGCATACAACTGGTTTTCCATACAGTACAATTAACTGTGAGTATATACAGTTATTTAAAAATCGCAAATATAAATTAATACCTTATAAGTCTGTAGGTTTCAGATTCAGTGAATTTTTTTCCAAATGGGTGAATCTCTTTATTCATCAAGCCTGTAACTAAGTTTTGTTTGATTTTTTATACTTCTAAATTCTATAAGTTGTTAATCTGGCTCATAATTTAAAAACATTTCTCGAATCTGTTGTTTGTTTGAGTATTTATCGATACACATATAGCCTTTTGCTTCAAGATTGAGCCAAAGTTCGATTGCTGAATGTAAACCGAAATTGCTTTCCTCAGGAGAAATATCTTTAAGATATTGTTTTGGCATTTCTAAAAATTAATCAACATACCAAGCGCCACTGAGTTCAAAATTAAAGCTATCCAGCTCAAAGTCATATACTGGCAATACCTCGCCTGACGAGAATTTAGAAAGCCATTTATGCTTACATGTTTTGCCAATCAACCAAACATCATTCATAGCTATAGAAGCACACGCAGCATAATAACCTCAGCACTTCCAATAAGAATGTACCCAACCGCCAAAGATATGTAACCTTTGGATTTGTCTATCATTTATTTGCCCAATGTTTTCTATGATGACGATCGCAGAGTTATATCCATCGATTGATGATAGTTTGTCTGGTCGAAGCGCACACCCTGAAAGCTCATTACCTTTGGCTTTTAATTTTGAGAAAAAATGAACACACCCCTCTGGTGATTTGTAAAAATGATGAACCTTAAAAGTTTCTTCAGAAGCACCATGTAACCATTCTAAATTAATACCAAACAACTCTGCTGCATCAAACAAGATCTCTTCTGTTAATTTTTCTATTAACTTATCTGGAGTAGAGCAATCAGCTATCGATAATCCATGATCGAAAAAGCCAGAAATCTGACTTCTTGAAACACCATGAGATTCAAATAGCATTAGAAACCTCTCAGCAGGACACTTCGCTGATTTACTAGCCAACGCCTTACTTTTTAGTTGCTTTTTCCAAATAACAAAGGCTGAATATATCGCTATTAAACCAGATGCTATACCTACCAAAGAGTTCGTGTTTGATAACCAATCAATGTTTTTTTATCTCTAACTACTACTATCAGGTAATCCTGCTGCTACATCTTTAAAAGCAACGAGTGCAGCCTCTAAATGGTCGATAATTTCTTGTTGTAAAATGTCTGGTGCAGGCAAGTTATCAAGGTTATCTAAGCTATCATCTTTAAGCCAAAATACATCTAGGCTAGCTTTGTCACGATTAATAAGCTCATCATAGCTGTAGTACTTAAATCTTTCGGTTTCTTCGCGCTCATGGCGATTTGCGGGGTTGTAACAAGTGATAAAGTCTTTTAAGTCATTAAGTGTCATTGGGCGCTGCTTCAGCGTGAAGTGTTTATTTGTTCTTAAGTCATAAAACCAAATACCTTTGGTATGTACTTTTTCGTCACGGGTCGCATTGTCAAAAAAAACAACATTAGCTTTAACACCATTAGCGTAAAAGATACCTGTTGGAAGCCTTAAAATAGTATGAACATCACAGTTGTTTAACCACTTACGACGGATACGCTCTCCAGCTCCACCTTCAAACAAAACGTTGTCAGGTAAAACTACCGCAGCCTTACCTGTATCCTTTAAGCTTGAAATAATATGCTGTAAAAAGTTTAATTGCTTATTGGTAGTAGTTGCCCAAAAATCTTGTCGCTCATAAGTTAATGCATCTTTGTCTTCACCACCTTCAGCATTAGTAATTGTCATGCTGCTTTTCTTTCCGAAAGGAGGATTGGCGAGTACGTAATCTACTTTATTTTCACCTTCAATTTTTGTGAGTAATGCGTCAGCTCTTTCAACATCAGGCTCACCATCTATGCTGCCGATATTGTGTAAGAATAAATTCATTAAACACATACGACGGGTAGACGGTACGATTTCGTTTCCACGGAAAGTTTCATCACGTAAAAACTTAACTTGGTCTTTGTTTAACTTTGATTTTGCAATCGTACTATCATCATGCTTTGATGGATTCCAATGGCTCATGCCTTTTTCTATCCATTGCTCATCACCATAGGTAATCCAGTCACTAGCCGTTAAGAAAAAGCCACCTGTACCACATGCTGGGTCTGCAATTGTTTTTTTCGGCTCAGGGCGAACACAGGCAAGCATTGCATCAATTAATGCACGAGGCGTGAAGTACTGTCCCGCACCACTTTTGGTATCTTCAGCGTTTTTTTGCAATAAGCCTTCATACAAATCACCTTTTGCATCTGAGTCTAAGCTGATCCAATTTTCATCATTAATCATCTTAACGATACGCGCTAACTTTGCTGGGTCAGGTATTTTATTTTCAGACTTATAGAAAATAGCGCCAATCATCCCACTTTCAGTTGCTAATTTTTTCAATACTTTACGGTATTGTTCTTCTAGCTTTTCGCCAGTTAAGCCTTGTAATGTTTCCCAATTAAAGTCTGTAGGGACTTTGGTATCTCTTGAATATGGCGGTTGCGCATATTCATGCGCCATTTTTAAAAACAGTAGATAGGTTAGCTGCTCTAAATAATCGCCATAGCCAACACCATCATCACGTAATGTATGACAGTAATTCCAAACTTTTTGTACTAATGCAGGAGCATTCATCCGGTTTTCTCTCTTATTTATTCTGTCAGGTTACAGTAAGTCATCAACCCAATCTTTATCTCTATGGGCACTTATCATCGCGTGGAAAAAACTTGAGTACTCGGTTGTTTCTGGTGAAAGTTTTTTCTGTAGTTCTTGCACGACTTGCTGATTGTTACCAACCAAATCGATCAGTAAATTTATTGGCTTCCACAAATCTTTTTTCTTTTTTGGCACACCATATTGGTTTAGCCCTAAAGCATTTACTGTGTATTCAGCTCTTGAATATTCATCAGTGCTAAATGGATAAGCAGGTTCGACCACGCCATTAGATAAATGAGCTAAAAGTTTAGTGTCATTATCAACACAAGGGTCTAAAAGCTTTGGGGATTCTCTATTGGTGCATAAAGGAGTGCAGTTGCGTTGATTTTCATCGAGTAAGGCGAATTCGTTATGCTTACCATAGGTTATATCATTTTCTTTCTCTGGGCGATTGCAACGTTGGCAGCTATAGCGATAGTTTTCCCACTCGTAAGCTAGCCAATAATAGCCATCATGGCTGGCAAGTTTATTTCTCTCACAACTTACCCCAGCTTTAGGTCTAAAATGATCTACATCAGCAGTAGCTCTTTCTGAACTTGCTTCACAATACCAACACTTTCCATCACTTAGGTCGGACAGCCAATTTTTTAAAAGGCCCCATGTGTTTGTCTTTTTGATATATTCTTTTTTTGCCTTAACTGTTAATTTTTCGTCGACTTTATTTTTGCGATTATTTAGTGCTGTTTGCTTTCTATGTGGTATAGGTCCAACTAACTCAATATGCCTCATTAATCATCCCCCGCATTTAAAGAATCTAATAGACTTTGGACAAGTAATCCTAATGCCTTTTCTCTGTTTTCTTTTGTAAGAATAGGGTCGTCAAACTCTTTTTCAGATGATTTGGATAACTCGAATCTCGCTCTGGTAAATTCGCGCTCAATTCTATCATCTGACGCAAAATTAAAATCTAATTTTTCCATTCCTTCTCGAACAGTTCTTAATTCGTTTTTCTCTTCTTCAGTTAATTTTCCTGATTTGGTCGAAAGTTCATGTAATTTGAGTAAGTCTTTGGTTGTTGACCTATCTAGACTTGAGCCTAAGCCAAACAAATCGCTAGTAATCACTCCGCTATAGCCCATACCTTTGGGGTCTTTTTCTGGTGGGAGTGATACGATTTCTCTACTTTCACCTTTATGATGCAGTATTTGGACTTGCTTTCGACTTAACTCTGCTACCGCAATTGGATTATGTGTCGTTAGGATGATGTGAGAAGAAGAATCTTCCGAATTGGCGCTATTAACAAACTCTCTTAAATAGTCGATGTATTTAACATTCCACTTAGGGTTCAAGTGTGTATCAGGTTCATCTAGCAAAAATAGACTTTCTTTTTCTGCGGTAAATCTAAGTAAACCTAATACTGTTAGGAGCTGTTGCTCTCCTTCACTCAACTCTTTAAAGGTAACTGTTCCATCATTTTTCTGTAATTTAACTCTAATACGTACATCATCAATTAATTCTGACACATAAGTGCTTTCTAGCTCTTTAAAAAATTCACGGCCTGTTTGCGAATTTCTTAGTTCTCTTAGCGCCTCAATATCCTTGACAAACAAATATACGAATTCAGTCTCATTTCCTTTTTTAGCCCAAAGGGTGTTCTTTACGTCTCTAGTTGTACGAATCGGTGCTAAAGAAATATCAAGTAATCTATCTAAGAACTTTCTAACAGTCCCTTCAGCACCCCAAAAAATATCGGGTTCAAAATCGATCTTTTTCTTTTTAGCTTCCAATTTTAAACGAGGATTTCTATCCCAAGGTGGCTGTTTTAACACGAACAAAACGGAATCAAAGCCATCATTCGGATCTATACCGATTTCCGCTTCTAAAAACTTTTTTATGACCAAATCGGAATTACGCTGGTCTGTCTCCATGAAGGCTAACAATACAAACTGACTATGTTCAGGCAGTGCATAAAATAACTTTCTAAGCCCAATTTCTTGGCCATTTTTACTATTTCTTAACGTGTCATCATATCTTTTCAAATACGGCTCAAAAGCAGACTGCATTCGATCACTGTTACCTGAATAATACCCAAAGATAAATTGAGGCAAAAACTCGTTTTCTTTTTGTCTAAAAGTTGAGTACTTTATATCCGCTACATTTGCCTCTGTCTCATCTAAGTCTTCAATTAGCGATAACTGAGTGTCTTTTTCATTCGAAGCTACCAAATCAATGTATTTAATTTCATAAATAGCATTTTCTGGCTTGTCAGGGTTTCCTAATATTGTAATTACTTTGTCATTGCAGGAATAAGTAAGCTTGTAATAAAATTTAAGAGCTGGTTTTCTAGAGCGCATAGAAGCATCCATCGCTAACTCACAGAATATATGCGTAATAGCTTCTAAAACATTAGATTTACCAGTTCCATTTTTACCTATAACAACAGTAATCCACTCTCCTTGAGCAAAGTCTACTGTAACGTTCTTCAAATTCTTATAACGGTGATTATCAATATCGTTTATTGGTTCTTTATCACTACCTATAGTTAGTTTATGAAGCCTCATTTTTTATTATCCGTAATTTATCTGCTTTATTAACTTTTTTTACTTCCACTTGTTTCGAATTTACAAGCTCTCTAAGCTCTAAATAGAGTTGCTCAATAACATCAGATGATGTGTTTTTTTTGACCCCACTCTTCTGAAATGCCTCTTGGGCGTCAATCCAGTCATCTTCTGCTGTTAAAACTTCTAATAAGGTATCCATTACTTTAACTTTTTTTTTAGGTAGGCGTGGTTTCTTAGGTTTAGCTTGTTTCGCTAATTCCTCTCGTTCTTTTTTGATTTTTTCTAACAATACTGATGCTGGTTCATCGCTTGCATTTTGAGATACAAGTTGACCTGAAAAAGCGGATTTAAGTATATTTTTACGTTGAGCATTTAATTTTTCCAGTCCAATTTCTGATGCTTCAATTTGGCGGTCGATTGCATCAAATTCATTTGATACTTCTTCAATCAGCGCTTTTTGTTCCGCTATTGGAGGGAGAGGTATAGCTAATGCTCCTAGCTTGGTTCCATTAACATTAGCTTGACCAGCTGTTTGGTTCATAACCTCAGCAATCCATTTTTTTCCTAAAACCGAGTTAATATAATGCGCAGCTATTTCAGGTAAAAAGCATTCTGAAAATGTTACTGATATAAGGTAAGAGGCATAAGAAACAGGCTTGCCTATATCTTTATAAATTGCAGTTTTACCGACAAGCTCTGCACTATTTGTTCGATTAAATAATAAATCACCATTAGCCAATAGCAGCTCAGGAAATTCTTTATGCTCTTTAGGTAAGTACTTCAGGTTTCCATAATCAAGCTTTCCATCTTGAATATTTCCCATTCTCAAAACGGGTACGCCATTAGTGTCATCATTAGTTTTTGAGGAAGACCCATAACGTTTGTTAGTCGCTAACTGATCTATAGTCGCCCAAACCCAGCCTTGAGGTAATTCACGTAAATTAGATGTATCTGGTTCTACTGGTTCAGGATATTTTTCTTTCCAATTTTTAGGTGGCGTTTTATCTTTTGCTTTATACTCTTCTAGCTTTTGCTGTTCCCAGTTTCGTTTACGTTCAATAAGGATACGCTCTAGTAGTTGCTTACCAGTTTCTTCAATGCTGTTTTTGTTATCATTACGCCATTTTTGAGTTAATGCGCCATCCATAGCACTTTTTAGCAATGAGTGGCGATATTGAATTAATTTTTTTTGAGCCAGTTTAAGCTCTTTTACACCTGAGTCTAATTCAGAAAAAGTTTCATCTAGTTTTTCAACTATTTTCAATTGTTCTTCTTGAGGTGCAATATTAACCTCTAGATTCTCTATTTTGTCTCGGTTTATCCCAGAAAAAGTAGAGCCTGTCCCCAGTGAAGCGATGTAACTTTCCATTCCTTTTAACTGATAGAACAGGTATTTGTATGACATTCCATTAAATGATCGAATTGAACAAAGCCCACGTCCAAAACCACTTTTTTCTTTCGTTAAATTTACGGGGCCAACAGGCGCTCTCACGGATAAAAGAATATCATTTATTTCGGCAACCCGGCTCGGCTCCTCACAATGTTTGTTCACATTTGGATAGATATCCGTAAATTCAGTTTTTCCTTGAAAAAACGGCAACCCTTTACCTTCCTTATTTATGAGGAATGCTTGAGGTGATTGGCCCATAAAAATTTGGGTAACTTCTTGCAGCTTCACTTTTTCCCATGACTTAGGTAATTCTATTATTTGGGTCACGCAATTAATTCCTGATTCATTTCAGCCATTAAGCCATCTAATTCATTTTTAGCTTCGGTGTTAAACAAGCCCCATGCTTTTTGTAAGCCTCCGCGGTCAGAAAAGGGGCTATAGTCAAAGTCATCGCGTTCAATAGAACAGCTTGCTGCAATATGGTCTTTTATTAATCTCAGCCATGTAGTTTGTTCTTCGGTAAATGCTGTTTTTCTTTGAGCATTATGGCGGAAGATCCATTTTTTAAATTTAGCATCTACTTGCTCAGCGAATGGCTTAAGTTCTGCCTCTAAACCGATAGCATATTTTACTAGCGAGATTATATCGGTTAACTGCCTTTGGGTACTAACGTTATAAGAGCGCTTTTTACCTTTACTGCTGTTTTTATTGAGAGGGTTTGCTGAATTTATGCGCTCATAAGCAGTCCATAGCTTTTCCGTTGTTAATAACAACGGTGAATTATTTAACGTTTGGTGAAGTTCTTCGAGCATGGAAAAGGTTAATGGTCTACGCTGATAAGGCTGTTGGTAGAAAAAGCTGAGCGCTTGAATATCGTCTTTATGCTGCTCAATAAATTCTTTAAAGCTTTGTATGACCTTTTCGGCTTTTTCTTCTGCTTGAGCACTGTAACCGGAATAAGTCACCGTATCTAAATTGATGTGGTCAATAACTTGTTCTCTTTCTCTTCTGGCAGACTCAATCACATCTCTGGCATCAGGGTTATCAAAACTTTCACATGCTTTATAAATTAGTTGTTGTTTTGCAGTGTCGCGCTCATTATCGGTTAAAGAGTCTTCACTTCGAGTTATGCCTTGCTGCTTGGCATTTGATAAAGCTTGTTGGTTGATTGCGTCGGGGTCTAGTGACATTAATAACTCTCTTGCTAATTGAGCAACAGGTTTATTGGTTAGTTTTTCAATTTTATCATGACCATGTTTATCAATTTGTTTTCCTAAACGGGTTAAACGGTTTGCCAAGCTTTGAATGGTGTCGTCATCTCGGTGACCCATGGCAACACCTTGCAGTAAGTCTTTCATTGAAAGATTAGGGTTGCGTTCTAATGGGCGGCTTTCTGTTTTTTGAGACTTTTCCACACCGACGGCATCAATAAGTACGAATCTATCTTTAGCACTAGTCGCGCTTTTACTGACATTATGTAAATCTTCAAAGCCTAAACTTCGAACCCCTCTACCTTTCATTTGTTCGTAATAACCTTTGCTTCGCACATCTCGCATAAATAGCAATACTTCTAATGGTTTTACGTCTGTTCCTGTGGCTATCATATCGACTGTAACGGTTATACGAGGATTAAAGTCATTACGGAAATCATTAAGAATGCCGTCTGGGTCTTTGGCGTTGTAGGTAACTTTTTTACAGAACTCATTCCCTTGCCCGTACTCTTCACGAACAATTTGGATAATATCGTCTGCGTGGCTATCTGTTTTAGCAAATATGAGTGTTTTAGGGACTTCTTTACGACTAGGAAATATTTCCTTTTCAACGGCTTTTTTCATCGCCTTAATAACTTGGCGAATCTGACTGGTGTTTACGACAGAGCGGTCTAGTTCTTTGCTAGTGTATGTACTTTCTTCTTCTGCTTGTGCCCAACGCTTTTTACGCGTTAATTTATCACGATGGTCAAGCCATTCTTTAGCTTTTAGTTCAGCGCCTTTATTGCCTATCTCTGTTTCAATTTCATAAACGTCATAACCAACGTTTACGCCATCAAGTACAGAATCTTCATAGCTATATTCGGCAACAATATTCTCGTTGAAAAAACCTAGAGTGCGTTTATCTGGAGTCGCGGTTAAACCAATAATAAAGGCATCAAAATAGTCAAGTACCTGTTTCCATAAGTTGTATATTGAGCGGTGACATTCATCAACAATGATAAAATCAAACGTTTCTACCGGAACCGCTGGATTATATTTGACTAATTTAGCCTGTTGCTTATTTTGCTTAATTTCATGGAGAGATAAGTCTTCTGCACTTTCATCAATGGGTTTACCACTTAAAATTGAGTACATGCGTTGGATAGTACAAATACAAACTTCAGCGGCATTATCAATGGTACTGCTATTTAATCGCTGAACTATGTGGTTTTCATGAAAGAAGGTTTCTTTACCTTGTGGTTTAAAGGCATGAAACTCTTGCTGTGCTTGTTTACCTAAGTTTCTGGTATCCACTAAGAATAATATACGCTTAGCGCCACCATTATTTATTAAACGGTACACTGAATTAATGGCAGTGAACGTTTTACCTGCGCCTGTCGCCATATGAATTAGTGAACGAGGTCGGTTATCAGCTAAAGATTTTTCTAAACCTGTAATTGCGCTTATTTGGCATTCTCGAAGTTTGGCTTTAGGTAATTCTGGAATTTCGTTTTTAAGACGATGGCGAAGTGAATTACTTTGTTGTAAATACTCTTGCAATGTTTCTGGTTTGAAAAAGTGGAAAGTTTCTCTTGCTCTGGGGGCAGGATCTCTTAAGTCGGTATAGTGAATAACTTGGCTAGTTGCTTCGAATAAAAAGGAGAGTGGTTCTTTTTCATTTCTAAATTTAATTTTTCCTGTTGCATAGCGAAGCGTCTGCTCTTCAACTTGAGATAAAATAGTTTCATCTTTTTTTGCTTCAATGACACCTACTGCTTTGCGATTAATAAATAGCAGGTAATCTGCACTATCGGTATATTTACCTTTACCACTATCAACAGGATATTCACGAATAGCAACACCTACCCCTTCACTAAGGTTAGTGTTAGGCCAAGTTTGTACTTTCCATCCCGCGAGCTTTAGCTTTTCATCTATCGTTATTCTCGCTTGGGCTTCTGGTTGAAATCCATCAATATCCATATAACTTCCTAAATTTCGTCGAAAAAGTCTTCGTCTATCTTTTTAATGTGCAATACATCTTCGTCTCGACTACCAATGTTATAGCGCAGCATGAGCTTAGCTAGCTCTTTACCATTAATTAAAACAATGCGTGTACCAAGATTATTTGCCGTTTCTTGTGCTGATGAAGTGAAATCTGACGTTGTGATGAAAATACCTTTTTGCGCACGTTTAAGGTTTAGTGCACCAAAAAAATTTCTAATATCGCCAGCACCAACGTTATTGCCTTCGGCATAACGCTTAGCTTGAATATATATTTGATCTACACCTAGTGGGTCTTGATCAATAACACCATCGACACCATTGTCTCCAGACTTTCCTAGCGCATGAGCAGCACCTTCACCAGCGCCACCGTAACCCATAGCAATTAAAAGCTCGATCAATAAATCTTCAAAAAAATCAGGGGTAACTTTACGGGTGCGTTCTAGTATATCTTGGGCTAGCGCTTCATTAACTTTTTTATAAGCAGCTCTTAATATTTCATCTGGTGTTGATAATTCTTCATGCTCTATGTTGTCTGAATTATTTTCTGTACCTACTCCATCATTACTTTTTTGTTTAAAAACGATGAATTCATCAAACTTTTTCAGGTATTCGTTGTTAATGTCAACATCTTCAGACAAAGCCTCTTTACCACGAGGAGTGATCACAAAATGCGCTCTGCGGGTGGCTTCTAACAGACCTGCTTTTGTTAAATAAGTACGTGCCCAACCAACTCGGTTATCTAGTATGCTTTGCCGACCACTAGGTAACGTTTCTGATCTTTCTTCATCAGTTAGACCGAATTGATCTGCTAATTGATTAATTACATTACGTAGCTTTACTTCATTGCCGTTAGCATCATTTGCTATTTGCAAAAATGAACGCATAAATTGTTGGTAATTGGGGATCACACCATATCCTTATTTATTGTTTTTGTTCTTCAATCCATTTATCTAAATCGACACGCTTAAATCGCCATGAACCACCCACTTTGAAGCCGGGAAGCTTACCTTTACTTACAAGACGATAAGCCGTTTTTTCATTCAACTTTAGGTATGCTGCAACCTCTTGAATCGTTAATATTTCGTCTGTCATTGGACCATCTCAAAAAGGAACCTAATTACAATATGAGAAAATTGAGGAAATAACAAGAAATCAGTAAGCAAGCATTGTGTGATGATTTAAAAAATATCATTGATTATCACTAATTATCATTAAACTATCAGTTTTTGTTTTTTCCTAATTTCATATGATTTAGGCAGACAATCAATGAGGAGAAAATAATGTCTAATCAAAATAGTAATCACAAAGCGAATCAAGCAAATAATAATAAAGGCACTTCAGGAAACAACCCTGCTAATGCTAAAGTACATGGTAATAGAGGTAAGCAGATGAACCCAAACCAGAAAAAATAGCTGGGAATGGAGAAGCGGGTGATTATTCACCTGCTTCACTTTAAGGATGTTTATGGAAGAAACAATAGGCTCAAAAAAGAATAAACGTAAATTTAAGCAGACCAAACAGCTAGTCAGACTGGCACTTAATGATGGCTGGACTCAAAATGAAATTAAAGATGCTTGTAGGGTCCAACAATCAATTGTGAGTGGATGGAAGAGTGGCTCTAAACAAGGCACTGAACAGCAATTAAAACCTTTACTTGAGATTTATGGTCATAAATTAAGAAGAAACTCTTTTAGGGTTTATTGGTGCATTGATCCAGAAACCAAGAAAAAGACTTTCCATAAAGTTGAAGGGAAGGTTGTTTTAAATCAAGCATTTTATGACCCTAGAAGATCAGGATACAAACTAATTAAGAAGATCCCGCAGCAAAAACTTGTAGTTCATCATCAAGGTGAAAACAAGTTTAGAATTGTTTATCAGAGTCGCCTAGCATTTCAAAATTCCAATGTAGAGTTAGAATCAATGGTTGAAGATGCAATATGGAATTCAACCATTTCAAAACAGTATGAGTTATCTGAATTATTAAGCGTTATGGATAACTATGCGGAAAAATCCCTAGCTGAATACCCAAGTGACGCGAATACTCTACCATTCATTACTAGACAGGCTTTGCTAAATCATGGCTTTGCTGTTGATGGGGTTGTTGAATACCCTGCTGTTTGGTAAGTTTAAGAAACCCAAATAGGAAGTTGGCACCTCAACGCCAAAACATGTGGGAGACCACAACTGTTTGAAGCACCAATTTTGGTAAGCCTTGTGACTAGTCAGTTCGCTACCACAGCGCCATTCGAACATTTTAGGAGCACATTGTTATTGCTTTGAATTAAGCTAGGCCAAAGGTACTTCTGATCAGCCGAAATATAACATGTGATACGGGAAAGGGTGGGAAGAAAAGCCAGCCGTTACTTATGTGACCGCTGGCTTTTATTATGAATTCAAATTCACCCGTAATTTTCTTCTTAAAACCTCGCTATACAATTATTTTTATATCTATAAAGTTACACCAACAATCGAAAAACATTAAAATAATTATAAATCAGCATTTTGAGTGAATATAAAGAATCTGCATAATTGTTTATGAAATACAAATTAATGCTAAAAACCGTCTGATTAACTTTAAAATGGTCTTTATCAAATCACCTATTTTTCGCTAGTCTTAAGTCACGTTATAGCGCTTATTTAAGGCTAACTTATACTAATGTAAATTTGTATCCAAATGGCACACCAAATATTACCCTTTGAAACAGCGAACATTTTCTATGTGAAACACCATATGCATAACGGTAAAACAAGACATCTTTTAATGAGCTTTAAAATTAATAACTAACAAAATGTTCAATTATATTATCGTGACTATGGTAGCAGTATGTCGCCATCTCCAGTTTAAGATAAAAAAGTCGATATTAGATCCACGATTTGAATATGTTTTTAACTGAATTTTTCCTATGATTATCTGAAATATTTATGGGGATCAGATCATGAATACTGTCGTTAAAAACTGGCGTATCGTTTCTATTTTTAAAGGTGAAGAAATGGTCGGAAAAATTTTATGGGGTATTTGTGTCGATGATATGACTTACCGATTCGCAGCAGGCGATTACATTAGCACATCAAAAATAGTAGAAGTCTCACCTCACAGCCAGTTAATAAAAACCGTCAGCGGTAGCCTTTATCAAGTTATTGGCGAAGGGCAAAAAGCAGAGGTGCAAATGAAAGACTTCGAACTCCTTCGTCGCGGCTTCAGTCCTGAGCAGATCACCCAATTGAATTTAGCACCAAACGGATTTTTTCATTAACTCTGCCAAATGAGAGCTTATTATGCCGACACAAACAATTAATTTTAACAATGCGGAATGCTCCGCTTGCCATAAAAAACATATCGATATCAAGACTGAGATAGTTGCACCGTCGCCTTCTAGACCTAAAGCCATTCGCAAGAAAATAATTTTTCGGTGCGAAGAACACCTCAATTGTGATGCTGATGAAATGGAAAAATTGGCACTAGTTAAAGTCCAATTTCAGGATTTAAAAGAAAGTAATCTTGTTGACGGTAAAACTTTCCTGAAGCAACTTGATACTGACTAGTGGGTGAGCAGCTATCGCTCAAAATTTTTCCTCCTTATGTAACGATAGCCTTAGCCTGCCCCTCATAAAAACCATGAAGACTATGCCTCAGCATAGCCATCACTTATTGTGAAAAAATTAAGAGGTAAGCTTTTGAGCAGCATTTTCTAGTTTTAGTTTTATATCGTCAGAGATAACTGGAAATGCTATGCCACCATCACCTTCGGGAACTGCTGGTCCATCTTCATCCCACTCATTACCTGTATAAGCATTAATAAGGCGGTAACTATTTTGGGTGATATTTATATCATGTTGTAAGCCAATGAAGTGCCAAAACCACTTTTCTTCATCATCTTTTACGGCCTGTATGATTTCCAGCAATCTATCTCGTGACGGTGAAACAAGCATCTCAGCTTTTATCCAATCGAGAAATACAGAAAATGGAATCACAGGTTCATCTTTATCATGAAAATCAATCGCGTAAGTAATAGATTCAATCACAGCATAAGGCTCATCAGAAAAATACTCACTCCAGCAATATTTATGGTTTTCACCAAATTGTTCGCTGACTGATTTCAAACTAGATGGACGAGGCAACACCGCATCATGACTGTTTTCGAGTTTTTCTAATAATAGCGTTAATAGTTTTCTATAAGGGGCTATTTGCTGATATTGCTCAGCAACTTTAGACTGAAGCCCGTTAAGTGAATGGTTAGCTAGTTTTTTGCTGTACCAATATTCGCCACTTCTGTTATCTGGATTTTCTTCATATTCAGCCAATATCTGCGCTGCAATAACGAGACCAACCAATATTGCTTTTGAATCATTTTCATTTATCTGTGACGTTAAAACATTTAGCATACGCGTTGCACTTAATGCTTCCTCAAAAGAAGCCCCGGCATAAAACGTGTAAATATCCTTTAACGAAATACTGTTGAATTGCTCCCATACTTGCTGGATTCGTTTGCATACCTGAAGCGACTCCATTGCATCAAAGCTTAAACCCTCCATACGCTCAAAGCACTGTATATTGGCTAGCTCAAAGTCTTCAACATTAACGTTAGATGCAACTTGAAATGCCGCATAGCTTTTAAAGCCGCAGAACGCAGCGAATGCTTCATATAAATGGCTTTTCTTAATCGATGGAAGTACTGTTTTTAACTCAGAATGAGCCTTAAAAATGATAGGTATTAAATTTTTCATATACATATCCATATGCTTGAGACAGTGATTAACTGTTATCAATCATTGCTACACGCGATTACAACATGATCTCTCAAGCCATGTATATATCATCAAAATCAATATTGGGTTTTCTTTACGCCTTTTCAGGTCAATTTACTGTTTTTTACTCACGTGCAAGTATGGCTAGCGCCATCGATAAAGATATAAGGTTTCTTAAATTCAGGCAACTTTTATGAAGAAAATGCTGAAAAAAAACTGGTTATAAAAACTTTTTTAAAAAAATTTAAAATTATTTTAATAAGAGAACTAGCTCATTTTTTATAAATAAACGGTCGAAATCTCAGCAATTAATATAATAAAAAATAATATCAATTCATTTATATTTTTCATTTACTTAATCAAAGCCAGCTCAATTAATAGTCATATTAAAAAATACAAATACGTATAAAGGCGTTATACATAAACGTACAACATATCCATACTATACAATGGGTTACATTAAACTTTATACTAGAATTCTAATTGCAAATATCACAATGAACACCTAACATTTTTTAGTAATTAAAGATTATGGAAACTAAAGAATGAAACTCGAAACAAATCAAATTTATCGTATCATAATAAAAAACTCAAACTATGCTCTGCGCATTTCCGACCGTTCACAGACCAGCGAAGTAACAAACAACAACACGCTAAACTGTTGAAGGGGAAGAAGCATGTCTGTTGATAGAAAATTTGGCAAAGCCAATACGCATAAACCTGATATCAAGCATTTTTCACCAAAGCTTCGTGCAATGGTCAGCTGTGACAGCTACTTAGAAAAAAAGAAATGCCTTGTATTAGATCTCAATCCCGATGTCATTAGCTATATGACACAGCCCGATTCTACTTATTACGAATTTAATGGCGCAATATGCCGATACACGCCAGATAAATTGGTTAAAACAAATAATGGTTATGAATTTTGGGAAATTAAACCATTCGCCAAAACACTGAACGATGAGTTCAAACACAAGAACAAAGTGCTTAAAACGCACTACTGCGAAGTACTCAAGGTGCCTTTAAAAGTTGTCACTGAGGAAGGTATGACTAAACGCGAGTTTATTTCAAATTGTCAGGTTTTGTCTGATTACATCTATCACTATCAGGATGAAGACATAACAAATCATATCTTAAATGATTTATTGAATATGACAAACCCCCGAGTACTAGATGCTGAAGTGATCGCCATAGAATACGGTCAATCTCCAGACTACGTTTGGTCAATGTTAGCTCATAAAAAACTTAGATTTGATCACGATTTATTAATTGATCGTGGCACGCAATTACTAATGTGAATAGCATCTCAAAAGACAAGCAAACTACCTATAACCCACTAAATATTAGGAGCATAGAGTGTTAAATAATACACTTTGGATAAAAGCAAAAGAAGAACGCGCTTACATTCAACTTAAAAAAATTTGGTCACATGTTGACGGGAGTAATACGTTAACCCTGCGTACCGCTTATGAAATTTACCGTAGAACTTTGAAGGCACAATCAACACCAATAGCATATAGAAAGTTCTTACGATTATTTCACCAATTGGTCGCTCAGCAGCATTCGCTATTTTATACCCGTTTTAGCGGAGGATACGATGACTCACGCTAATGCATTAATTTTACGAGAAGGTATGCGCATTGCGTGGAACCGTCAAGAATCGGTAATTCGCTCTTCGCAGCCTGATTTTTTAGTACTGGAATATGATGACAATACTAAAAATATGGTATCAGGAGATAAAGTTTATGATGCCTATTCGAATGGTGAAATAACCATAGTAGATACAGCTCCATCGGTTGTCTACATGCCACTTACAAAACCAGAGCATATTAAAGAAGCCAATCGATTAAGTGCCTACCTTAAAGAACTAGATTCACGTGCTCACAGTCGCTCTAAACGCACAAGAGATAGTGTTATTAACAGTGTTGCTAGCCGAATCAATGACCCTACCCCCCCATCAGAAGGAGCATTATACCGCTATTACGACAAGTGGATTAAAGCGAACAGAAACGTTATTCCATTAATCATCAAACCGAAACAGCAACGTCAAAAACTGATTTCACAAGCTGAACTAGACTTGGCATATGAAGTGATTGATGATGAATATTTACAGCGTAATGGCGCAAATCCTCACCAAACATACCTTCGTTTCAAAAATAGATATAACACTGAACTCAAAGGCACATTTGATAAAAAGTGTATATGCAAAGAGTCGTTTTATAAATTAATACGTGCGCTAGACCCTTCTGAAGTAACACTCGCTAGAGAAGGCAAAGATGCTCTTCGAAGAGAGGCACGTAAAAGTAATCAAATCATCATCACTGACCGCTTAATGCAGCGTGTTGAAATTGATGCTGTTCACTTAAACCTAGGCTTACTAGATGACAACGATCACTACCTTGGCACTGTTATTCTCTACCTAGCTATCGATGTACAATCAAGGTACATAGTAGGCTACAAACTATGTTATGGACTCAATATCGGTGAAGAATCATCAGCAGTTATTGATTTACTTAAAAATATTAGTCTCCCTAGAAAACGAACTGGTAATTACCAATCAACTTGGCATTACTTAGGTCCACCTACAGAAACGTTTGGTGACGCAGGTACTGCTATGTGTTCAAACGTTGTTATTGCATTCAGCGCCTTGCTTGGCTCAAGCCACACTACAACTCAAGCTGGTAGCCCTTGGAAGAAACCGTTTATAGAGCGCTTTAACCGAACTTTACGCTCACAGTTTGCAAGCAAAATTCCGGGTTATTTTGGAAGACGTGTTGATGGGAAAACCCTTGATGGCACCATTGAGCAAAAAGCCTGCGTAACCGTTACTAAATTTACGGAGTATTTAGAAGAATATATCTGTGACTACTATCATCAAAATCCGCACAAAGGGCTAGACGGTTTGACCCCTCAGCAAGCTGTGGAAAGTGAACTAGGTTATTTTAAGCCTCGCACGATCCCAGATGTAAAAATGATAGAAGCATGCACTGGTGTTGAACATAACGTTACTGTCCAAGAAAGAAATGGCATTCAAGTTCATCGCGTCACTTACCGCAATGATGAGTTGAAATCGATTTACGATAAGCTCGTAATGCAAGGCAAAGATCGTAAAGTCAAAATCCTTTATAACAAGTACGACATATCCAAAGTGATGCTTATTGTACCTGATACGCTTACGCTGCTCGAAATTCCTTGCAGAGACAGCCGTATCAAGCCCGGTACATCGCTGAGCGATTTTAAAGCTGGTTTACCCACTCAAACTGAAGACAGCAAAGCTTTCCCTTCAAAACATAAAAACCATCGGCCTAAAGCGAAGAAACGTAAGAAAACAGTAAAAACTAAGCCTACAGAGGCTTCTGACAAACCTTATACAAAAGAAGAGTTAGAACACATGATTGAAACAGGCAAAGGCCGTTTTGGGCAAGATCATACTGGTAAAGAATTAAAGTCCACTGCTAACAATGAAACCGCATTATCTAAGCAAAGTAAAACCTCAGGTCGCAAACGCTCGGGCAGAAGTAAGGTAGTGTAATAATGTTAAAACAAGAAACAATAGAATTTAATAACAGAGCATCTCTTCACCCTCAGTTTGAGGCGGGAATAGAGGCGATTTTAAATGTAATGAAATATAGAGGCACTAAACCATTTGGTGTCATGATTATTGGCAATCCGGGGTGTGGCAAGACATTTCTACTAGATACAATTAAACGTATGCATCCCGAAATTTTTACGCGCAGAAAAACTGAAGTCCCTTTTGTCTGCATAGATTCACCACCAGAAATAACTCCGAGCACAATATACAGTGAGATATTAGAAGCGATGGGCGATGAATGTGCTGATGAGGGCACAGTAAAATCGCTAAGACGCAGAATCAAAAAACTAACTAAGAACCTTGACACAAAGCTTTTAGGGATTGATGAAGCTCATGACTTTCTACCAAGCTCTGGCCTTACTAAAACATCTACTGTACTTAAAGTGATCAAATGGTTAATGAACAATACTGAAGTTCCACTTGTACTTGCTGGTAAACCAGATGCTAAAAATCTTCTCGATTTCGATGACCAACTTAAAGATCGCTTTTTAGAAATTGTAAAATTAGAAAATTTTTCTTGTGCAAATCTAGACAAATCAATTGATAGCGCAGATTTTTTTGACGGATTATTTTCAGTATTTCCACGCAAAACTACGGGCATGGAATTTTTAGATGAATCAGACAATGATGATGGTGAAATAGAGTATAAGTTAAATAATAATTTCAGCAATTTATTGCGTTTTATACTCGCGACATCTGGCAACCCCAGATTAATCAACAAAATGCTACTAGAGGTTATTGAGTCAACTAACAAAGGTGATGTATTAGCTATTGCTGATTTTGCAGAAGCTTGGGATAAAACTCTCAAATCAAAAATGGAATTTAATTTTAACCCTTTTACAGCTGATTATTCAGTTGTTAAAAGCATGGCGATCACGCGAGGCCTGTATGAAGAGTAAACCCAAAATTCTTTATCGCCCGTTACCTACAATCGATGAAACATTGAAGAGTTATTTACTTCGGGTAGCCTATGAAAATGGCTATGGCTCACTAAGAATGTTGGGACACGCAATGAATCAACATTTGGGTCCAGCATTAAATAGACAAGGCTTTCCAGAGCATAAGAAGCTGCTTAGAGAAGTTAGGAAGCATCTCTGCCTCACAACTGAAGAATTAAGACAATGTGAATTAAAAAACGCTGATCTGGTTCAAAACAATCGCCATGTGATTAATATTAGCGATAGAAACATAAAAGTCTGCATTGAATGTTTAAAAGAATCTCCTGTACTTAATAAGAAATGGGAGGCCGCTCATATAAACCACTGTTTAGCGCATCGATGCGAGTTAAGTCATGCATGCCCAAATTGTCATAAACCATTCACAAACCATACAACACTCTTTGAAGAATGCTCTCGATGCGGATTGCAGTGGGCCGATATCAGCATGGTAAAAGTAAACCCACCTCTATACCAGCAAATTGACGAAAGCCTTGCAGGAGAATATCAAAAACTATTTCGGGCTGCTTTATATCAAATGCTGGTGTTTGTTACTCGACCATTGGATTTACATTTAGCTGTATACCAGCGCTTTCCCCAATTCATCGTAGACACAAGTATTAACCAGTATTTTGACTATGCATATAGCATGTTAGTCAATGAAAATTTCGCTCAGTCAATGCTTGGGCGAAGAAGACAGCACTGTATTGAACAAGGCAACTTAACGCACCTTTTAACATCACTAGCTTATTTCGATAATATTATCCTCAAGACGATTAACAGTGCTTCACTATTTATTCCGCATAAATGCTTCAATAAGGTAGAACTGCCGGAAAGTCTAGATAATTCAAAATATCATAAAAATAGTGAACAATTTCTAGAAATGGACCATCCTTTCAAAGTTGAACACCAGACTATCGCAGAGCTATTAGGTATTTCAGCTTTAGATCTCAATGAATTATCAGATGAAGGGGTAATTGATGGTTGCGAATTTATTGGTGTGCGCAAGCATAAATGGTTTGATATTAGAACTGTAGATCTCAATCTACAATCGATAGCAAAGCATGTTCAATATTGTGATATAAGTAATAAACAGTGGATCAACCTCTACCAATTAAAACCAACGTTCCAACGTTATAACTTAACTTTTGCAAAGGTTTTAAAGTTGATCATTGCTAACGAGCTTAAACTAGTAACCAATGTTAATGACTGGAAACTAACTGATTTTAAGGTTTGTCGAGTTGAAATAATCTCTTTTTTGGAAAAGCATTTTATTACAACCTTATCTGGCCCGATTAAAAAGAGAGACCTACTTAATTATTTTCAATTTGATGGTAAACAGTTCGAAGCCTTCAAGTCTTTATTTAGTGATCAGTTAATTTTTGAAAGTTGTAGTTTTGGTTATATACCCGGAGAAGCAATAAAGAACTTTTTCGATAATTTTATTTTGCTCAATCATAAATGCAAAAACCAAAAAGCTAACCTCAAAAAATGTGTCAGTGAACTCAAGGTAGCCGGATTTCTACCAATCAATAATGGCGCATCTGATTCACAACTTTATATCTACAAGAAATCTCATCATATCCAAGCGGCAATAACTGCAATTACGACAAAATTATCTCTAAGATAAAATATAAATATTCATAAATAGCCTTCCTTCCTACACATCAACTATACTCTTTTTAAGTCTTGAAATTAACGTTGCAGGTGCTTTTTCATCCCTAAAAAATTCTATGTTTTTAGTGCGCGTACAGATGCGTTGTTAACTGGAATTTTCAGTAGAAAACTCAGGGTTAACTAGAAAAATAATCAATCCTTAATTAGAAAAATTTTGCTAAGTATTTGAAAAACTTAGATCACCCAGTTTCACTATTCAGTAACACCTACAAGTCATGATAACTAAACAATAAGATGCTTTAAAACCGCGATAATAAATGTAATTATTAGCAGCGCATTATCATATTAATTCTCAATTACTTATCCAAGGAGCTAGCATGAGTATTTGGCATCAACCAATTACATTAGAGTTTTGTAAGCAATTAGATCAAGGGATCACTGGCCAAGGCACGCTCATGAAGACCATGGGAATTGAAATCAGTGAAATTGGTGATGACTACTTAGTCGCCACTATGCCAGCCATACCTGAGCACCATAATCCAATGGGTATAGTGCATGGTGGTGCCAATGTCGTGCTTGCTGAAACAGTAGCAAGTTATGCCGCTAACTTTGTGGTTGATTTCAGTCGATTTTATTGTGTTGGGCAAGAGATAAGCGCCAGCCACTTAAAAGCGTCACGCAATGGCACATTAACGGCTACCGCAAGGGCTTATCATATAGGTAAACGCAGCTCAGTTTGGGATATTAAAATAACCAATAGTCGCAATGAGCTTTGCTGCGTATCAAGAATGACCGCAGCCGTAGTCGAACGAAAAGGTTAAATTACTTTTCCAGAGGGTAAATAGTAACTTCTATGCCTGCGCCAATTGCAGATATGCGTAACAAGGTATCTGCATGCAAGGCCTGATTAAAACATTTTGGCGACGTACCCGACTCAAACCCCATATCAAACGTTCTGCGAGAACAACTTAACCATTGCTTTAATGCATTGCGTGAACACGACTCAATTAGCTCACATAAGTGATTAATTGCTTTATCAGGTGTGGTTATTTCACCAGCTACTTCGATGCGTGCCAGTTGGCGGTATTCGTCTTTATCATAATGTAAAATGGTTGCGACCTTTTTTAAATCAGCAACTAATACGCTAATATCTTGCTTTGACTCAAGCTCGAGATCTACATTTAAAAATTGAATTTCCGACATACAGTTGTGTTACCCCACTTAAATTTCACCGCAAACTTTAACCTAATTTTGCATTTATACCAAATCAACAGCTTATAATTTATTTAATTCCTTTATTAAGCTGCAAGTATTAAAGTAAAGGTTAATACAGCTATTAACCTAATGATAGCTAGCTCCATTAGGTACCTTGCACAAAAAATAATAATAATGAGAAAGCGAATGAACAAACGCATTTTTAAAACAGCCCGTAAGCTGCATAAATGGCTAGGCTACTTTTTAGTAATACAAATTTTTGCATGGCTGCTTGGCGGTTTATTTATGAGCGCCATGCCACTTGAAAAAGTACACGGTAAACACCTTGCAAACCGCCAACTAGAAAACCCTTTCAGCCAAGCCGATTACACAGCCTCACTTGATAAAATTATTGCAAATACACCACAACCCCAACAAATTAATTATAGTCACTTTTTAAATACCCCAGTAATTACAGTAACTACAGCAAGTAAAATCTATAGTTTTAATGGTGTAACCGGCAACCCACTCCCACCACCAAGCAAGGCACAAATCATCGCTAATGCCCGAGCTCACCTTTTAATTAAAGCAAACGTCATAAGCGCAAAAAATCTGGCAACCAGTTTTAGAGAAGCCGGGTTTAAAGAAAATATTTGGCAGGTTAATTTTAACGATATGCTTAGCACCAGCTTATATTTTAATGCTGATAACGGCGAGTTCATTACAGTTCGCAGTAATATTTGGCGAGTGTTTGACTTCTTTTGGATGCTACATATTATGGATTACGATGAGCGCGAGGATTTTAACAACCCGTTACTTATTAGTTTTGCTGCCAGCAGTGTATTTTTTAGCTTTACTGGTTTTATTTTATTACTGCAAAACATCCGATTCAGAACAAGAAAACGTCAGCTATCCTGAGTTTTTAAGTGGATTCGGTTGAAAACTGATTTACCATTTAGGTTATTCACTCTAAAATCGCGGCTCCTGTAGTTCACTAAAGTGATAGGATATGCCGCATTTTATTTTTGCGTTATTGCTTTGCGTTGTCAGCTTTAATCTAAATGCTGAGCAATTTACTCGTTTTTCCAGTGCTAAAAAACACTTAATTAAAACCTTACCAACGGATGCAAAAAGTATCTATTGTGGTTGCGACATAAAACGTAAAGGCAAAAAGTTAGTACCCGATGCAACCCATTGTGGTTATGTGCCACGCAACACATTTACCCGCTCAGGTAACGTGAATCAACGCGCTCTACGAATAGAATGGGAACATATTGTACCCGCTTGGGAGTTTGGTCATCAGTTACAATGCTGGCAAAATGGTGGACGCAAAAATTGCCGTAAAGTAAGTGCAAAGTTTCGCATGATGGAAGCTGATATTAACAATTTAGCTCCCGCAATCGGTGAAATTAACGCTGATCGTTCAAACTATCGCTTTGGCATGTTAGCCCAAAATGCTAATCAATATGGTCGCTGTGAGGTTAAGGTTAATTTTAAACAACGCGTTATTGAACCGCCGGTTTATGCACGTAAACGTATTGCCGATGCATACGCTTACATGCAAAAAACTTATGGTTTAAAAATATCAAATAAACAACAAAAGCTGTTTAATGCGTGGCAACAACAAGCTTATGCCGCAAACACCGACAGTAAAAAGCTGTAAACTTATGTTTATAATGCTTGGTGTGGTCCAAATATTTCGTAATGAATATTCGAGCTCTGTACACCTAAATCAAGTAGTTGGCCTTTTACATAAGCCATAAATGAAGCTGGTCCACACAAATAAAATGCCCCTTCGCTAATAGGCAGTGATGCCTCAAGCACAGATAAATCCATAAGACCTGTGTAATCACATCCCCCACCACCTTGATTAAACCAGGTTAAGGTTTTTAGTTGTGGATGCATAGCCGTTTGCTGAGCTAGGTAGTCTTTAAATGAATACTCAAGGCTATTTTCACACGCGTGTAAGTAACTAATCGCTTGATTAGTATTGTCGCTCAATAGCGTTTGCAGCATAGCCATCATTGGGGTTTGGCCAACACCTGCAGAAATAAGCACAACGGGGCTTGTTGCATCTTTCAAAAAGAAATCACCTGCTGGTGGGTATAGCTCTACTAGTGCGCCCTGCTCTAGTGAGTGTAAATAGTTAGACACCACGCCAGGCTGTGGTTGGCACTCTTTTTTAACGCTAATACGATAGTTTTTAGCATTGCTCTTTTGCGAAATAGAATACTGGCGGATCTCTTCATATTCTGCCCCCTCAGGCTTAACTTTAATGCCAAGATATTGTCCTGGCTTATGGGAAATAACAGCTTTGCCGTCTACAGGCGTGAGGATAAAGCTGGTTACAAATTCAGACTCAACATGTTTATGAGTAATTTCAAACTTCCGTGTGCCTACCCAGCCACCGTGGTTATTTTTACTGTGTGCATACAACGCTGCTTCTTCGGTAATACAAATATCAGCCAGTAGGTTATAAGCTTCTCGCCATGCGTATTCAACATCAGCTGTAAACTGTTCAGGAATAAGCTCTTTAAGTGTGCCGATCAAATGCGCCCCTACAATAGGGTAATGTTCGGGTAAAATATTCAAGCTGGTATGCTTATGGTTAATTCTAGCTAATGCCTCTTTTAACACGGCTAAATTATCAATATTTTGCGCATACGCAGCCAAGGCATTAAATAATGCAAATTGCTGACGACCCGTTTCTTGGTTAGTCATATTAAAAATATGTTTAAGTTCCGGGTTATGACTAAACATACGCTTATAAAAATGATCGGTGACGGCTGTGCCCGCTTCTGCAAGTAATGGAGCTGTACTTTTTACAATCTCAATAGTTTTTTCAGATAACATTTTGGTTTCCTATGGGTGAACTAACCACGACGCCCATCAACACGACGCCGCGTTAATATAGGAGTGCAGTGAATTAAAAATAATAAAAAGGCCAGTAACCAAAGCACAGCACTGATCTGCCAAGCTAGGTGTGGCCCAATAAAAGACGGGAGAAAAGCACGAATAATTGCGGCACTAAACACCAATGCAAATGCAAGATTCATAAAACCAGGAATACTAAGTGAGCGACCGGTATGTCCTAGTGATACCCGTGTCATCATGGCTAAAATCATCATGCCGATACCACCAATAGTGATAAAATGCAGAGCGTCTTTAAACAGTATTGCACTGCTATAAAAACTGATTGCCACTAACATTAAACCTAAACCTAAAGCTAAATACGCAAAGTGTAACGACCATAATAATGGGACTTTTAGGACTTGCTTGTTCCACCAGCAAACACCGCGAACTAAATGCAAAAACGCTGCACTCATCACAACTAGTGCCGGGTTAATTACAGTAAAAAATAATTTACTAATAAAAAATAATGCTATCCCCAATACCGATAAGTATAAAATAGCTTTATCTATGTTTGGTGTGCGTACCTGCTTAGATAAGCCCAGCCCTTTGGCAGTAAAAAAGGGTAATACACGCCCAGCTACAACCCCCACCAACAAGCTTATAACCAGTACTGCGGTATCAACCATTGCAAGCGCTAGCTGCGTTTGGTTTTTTAGCACTAGTATTAAATACAACATATTGAGCGTACATAAAAATGAAAGAATAAATAAAAACAAGTAGTTGCGTTTACTGCTCGCTTTTATCAACATGCTGGCTAACACTATAATTACCGAGAGCCACCAAACAACTTGTAAAATCAGTACCGCATAAACATTAAACTGAGCAATGCTAGGCACAACTACAAAAAAACTAAGCCGTGCACTAAGCCATATTAGGCTAAGCCACATCAATGGTTTACCGTTAATACTTGCAACACCGGTCCATGTTTGTGCTGCAGTAAGTAAAAAGCCAGCCACAACCACGCCCGCAAAACCAAATAACATTTCATGTGCATGCCACAAATTAGCAGGCATAACTAAATACCACTGTGCATCGCCACTTAAAATAAGTAACCAATAACCCACAGACAAACACGCTAGTGATCCACCCGCTAAAAAAAAGGGTCTAAATGCCAACATCCATAATGACCATTGTGATACCTGATGAAATGCGACCTGCGCTGGCATAGGTTCGGCTAAGTTTATGGGCTTCATTAGCGCACCTCCTGTCCCAGCCCATGCTGTGCCACACAGCGCAGTACGTAACTCACTTTGAGAATAGCCGCGAGAACAATCGTGCTAATGTGTGCAAAAATTTGTACCGGTATAGAAAAGTAGCCCGCATAGGGATAACTTATTAACAGCGTAATCAACACCCCCAATACGCTAATACATAGCATCTTATTTGCATGAGATAGCACACGGTAATACAGAGAATTAGACTTCACTGAATAATTAACCTGTCCTAAAAAAATACTGCTCATAACAACTCCAATAACTGCTTTCGTTATTTTGTTATTACACAGACCATGCCAATTAAATAAAACTCTTAAATTCAACGCGTTATTTAATTTCACTTTACAAAAAGAGTCTTTATGACCTACTATAAAAACCAATTAAATACACTAACAGGTCATTTTGACATGAATCAGCAATTCAACCTGACTCAAGTTGCCTTGGAGCTTGCACAAAGCACCTTACATGCCCACAGTTTTGAGCAGCTCTTAGCCACTGTTGAACGTGTTATTCCAAGTGATGCTAGCGCCTTGTTAATTCGCCAAGGCGAGCAATTAAAGCCTTTAGCGATTAAAGGTTTAATGCCTGATAGCTTAGGCAGGCGTTTTAATATTGCAGAGCATCCTCGCCTTGATGCTATTTGTAATCACCGCTTGGCACTGCAATTTGCACATGACTGCCCGCTCCCAGACCCATATGACGGCTTACTACTAGCTAAAACCGGTGATATTCCAGTGCATGCCTGCTTAGGTTTACCGCTTTACGATAAAGATTCGCTGCTTGGTATTCTGACCTTTGATAGCCTAAACGCTGATGCGTTTGACGGCATTACCGCTGATACACTCAACACCTTACAAACCTTGTGCAGTGCGCACTTTAAAACCGCCCTAGAGCTTGCCCATTACAAACAACATGCGCAGCACTCAAGTGAATTAGTACAAGCGTTAAACCGTGAGGCACTTAAACGTGATGGTGGTGAAATTATTGGCCAAAGCCCAGTAATTCAAACCCTTAAAAACGAAATAAAGCTGGTTGCGGCATCAAACTTTAGTGTATTAGTTTTAGGTGATACTGGGGTTGGCAAAGAGTTGGTGGCGCGTAATATTCACTTGCATTCAGCACGTAAAGATCAGCCATTGATTCATTTAAACTGTGCGTCTCTGCCTGAAAACCTCGCAGAAAGTGAATTTTTTGGCCATGCAAAAGGCGCCTTTACGGGTGCGCAAAATGCTCGCCAAGGTAAGTTTCAATTAGCCGATGGCGGTACCTTATTTTTGGATGAAATAGGCGAGCTACCACTGGCAATGCAAAGTAAATTACTACGGGTACTGCAAAGTGGCGAAGTACAAACCGTTGGTGAAGATGAACTTAAATATGTTGATGTTAGAGTGATTGCAGCCACTAACCGTGACTTAAAACACGAAGTTGAACAGGGACGATTTCGCGCCGACTTATACCATCGCCTAAGTGTGTACCCGCTGAGCGTGGCGCCGTTAAAAGCCCGTGATGAAGATGTTATTTTATTAGCCGGTTATTTTTTGGAAAAAACAGCTCGAAAGCTTGCCATTAAACAGTTAAAACTCAGCATTGAAACGCAATTACTGCTAAAAAAATATGACTGGCCAGGCAATGTAAGAGAGCTGGAACATGTTATTAATCGCGCCGCATTAAAAGCTAAACAGTATCAATGGCAACAACCAATTATTACTATTGAGCCAAAGCATTGTGAGCTAAATTTAAGCGCTATTAATACTTTTGCACTGGAACACTCAAACCAGCTTGCAACCACACCTTTGGCAAACAACATTTCGTTAAAGCAAGCCACCGATACCTATACTCAGCAACTTATTATACAGCAACTTCAACAGCATAATTATAACTGGGCAAGCACAGCCCGTAGTTTGCAGGTCGACCGCGCTAACTTAACGCGGCTAGCCAAGCGCTTAGGTATTTCAGTTAAAAAATCAATCTAATACTTAACTTAATTTACGCTGCTTAAAATAAGTTTTTAATAACTGACTAAACGCTTGCACTTTCGCAGTACGATGCACTAAATGATGCGTCACTAACCATAAGTCAGTAGGCCAACTTAGTTCGTTAGGTAATACAGGGACTAAATCAGGGTATTGCGCTGCAACATCATGCTGTAATCCGCCAATCCCTAGCCCCTTAACGATGGCGCGAGTGGCCTCTGAGGTTTCTGATACTCTAAGTTTAACTTGCGACGGAGGAATATTTTCATCAACCCATGCAAAATAAGGCACTTTGCCATTATAACCAGCAACTCCTGATACAAAATTATGCAGCGAAAGTTGTGCTAACGTTTGTGGCAAGCCATAACGATTTATGTAGTGTTTTGAAGCATAAAACCCTGACGAGAGTGCCGCTAAATGCTGAGCAATATAATCACCTTCATCCGGTCTGGGCCCTGCTCTTACAGCGATATGCGCTTGGCCATGGTCTAAACGCAAACGCTTTTGATCCATAATCACTTGTAATTGCACTTGCGGATGCAAGGTTTGAAACTGCTCGCATACCTCACTTAATACATCAATAAAGCCACTCACAGTGGTAAGTAACAAACTACCTTGTAAGGTGCTATCTGCAGCAATTATATCGTTATGTAAGCGCTCTAGCTCACCATTAATTGCTTGTGCTGTGGTAAATAACTTAGCGCCAATCTCTGTGACTTTGTAGCCACGAGCATGGCGATGGAATAATCGCGCATTTAAGCTTTTCTCTAAATTATTTATTCGCCTGAGCACTGTACTGTGATGAACATCTAGCGCTTCGGCTGCTGCAGTTAAAGTGCCTAAACGCGCCACTTCATAAGCAACCTTAAGATCTTGCCAATCATCAAATTGAATTGCCATGGTAACCACTTTTCAAGTTGTGCATATACGCACATAAGTTTTGCGTTTATTTGGCTTTTCTGCAAGTAATTATTTGTTAAAGTCACTGCTATACACAATCAACATTAGGATCAGCTCATGACTACACCAAAAATTATTGCCCTAGCAGGTAGCTTACGTAAAGACAGCTTCAATCAAAAACTTATTAATGAAGCAGCGCGTTTTGCTTTAGAAGGTGGCGCTGAAGTGGAAGTGATTAAACTTGCAGACTTAGCCATACCTATGTTTGATGAAGATCTCGAGGCACAAGGCACACCTGCCGGCGTACAACAATTAAAAGACAAGCTACGCACAGCCGATGGTATTTTATTGGCTAGCCCAGAATATAATGGTTCGATTACCGCGGTGTTAAAAAATGCCATTGATTGGGCATCGCGAACCGAACAAGGCGCAGAGCCTGCATTTGCAAATAAGGTAACCGCGTTATATGCAGCCTCACCAGGTGGGCTTGGCGGCTTACGTGGTTTAAATCATGTGCGTGATATTTTATCAGGCATTGGCAGCTTAGTATTAGCTAACCAACTGGCAGTACCGGCTATTCATACTTTAATAGACGAAAACGACCGTATTAACGACCCCGCTACCGCTGAAAAAGTGGCCGGCCTTGCACAGCAGTTAATTAGCGTAGCAAGTAAGCTAAAATAAGCAGTGGCTATAACTTTGTTGCTGCAAGCTTTGCAGCAATAAAGTCTTCATGGGTAACATACAACAAGTTTGCAACACGACGAATAACGTACTCTTCTTGAGGATCAAGTTCACCGTCTGCGTACGCTAAGCGCCAAAGCAGTTCAACTATTTCAATGCGCTGCTTTGCACTGCATTGATTATTAATTTGCTTTGAAAATTGAAAATAATCAATGGCGTCATCTAAGCTTGCACTTGCTTGCTCGGTTAACTCATCTACTGCTTCATCAGTTAAATCAAAATATTTTTTTAATGTCAGACTTAACGTATGTTGTTCATCTGCCTGTAAATCGTTATCCGCTCGCATTACCTCAATTAATAACGCGGCAACAGCTGTTTTTAAATCATGTTGTTCAATATCATAATCTTGTTGATCAATACTCGAAAAAAGCTGTTTAATTTGTTTGAACATCACATTTCCCCTTTTTGGGTGTTAGACTTATATCATAACGGGTGTAATTGACATGCTGATCACACTACCCAATATCAAGATGGAGTTAAAGGTTTATGAGCAGAAAAGCCAATCATTACATACATGGAATTATTAGCTGGGGTTTATTAACAGGGTGTTTGAGTGTGTCGGCAGAGCAAGCTGAAATACAGCGACTCTATGACTTTGATGAAAAGGTGCATTACAAACAAACGCAAATAGACACTAACAACTATCACCTAGAAATACAGTCTGATGACTACCCGCACTTTAAAAACCAAAGTGTTTTTTTATTGCGCCACGCTAACCGCTTATGTCGCGATAATCCTTTTATGTTAAAAGTAACCGAAGGCGTGCAAGAGTATGAACGTTTTCCAACTAAGCCACGCGCTTATCAGCCACCACTGAGTGTATTTGTGCAGTGTGAAATATCCGCAGAAAAAACCTCAAAAAAATAACTCCTCGTTACTTTTCAGTAAACCACTGAGTATTAACACAGCCAGTGGTTTTAATGACGCTAAGTTTAGTTAACGCTATATCCCCACGGCGCAGCCGGCGGTGTGATAGGTTTAGTTAAATCAAAATCCACACGGAATTCGCGACCTTGGCGAATAAGTCTATAAGTGAACTGTTCAGGGTAAATATACATTTGCCATGTATTGCCTACCGATTGCGGTATGCCTTGGCTAACAAATAACTCTTTTGAATACTGATCAGCAGGGAATGATTGCATGTTAGCAAAACCCGCATCCAAAGTATGGCCACCATACATAGTAGACACATCATCACTGCCATCTTTATGGCGATGATCGTGCTTTAGACTCAACCCACTGCCCGTTTTAGTAATGATCCACGTACGTGAGGCGTCATCACCCACATGAAACGGCACTTGTAGCTCACGTTCATTACACTTACGCACATGCATAACTAACTTTTTATCGGCAAATGAACTCGGCCCTGTGGCGTTATCAACCGTTACTTTACCCTCAAAAGCTTTACCGCAATGTGCTGCTATGTTGTCAAAAAAGCCATCATGGCTTGGAATTGATACTAAAGGCGCTGGGCGAGCTAATGCAGCGGTTGATGCAAGCATTAGTGCTGCAGCTGTTAATAATTTCATAATGTATCCCTAAACATGTAAAAAATTAGCTTAGCGTTTAAACAAACACAAAGACAATAATCACGATGAACAGCAATAAAAAATTAAACTAGGAATAGATCTTTGCTTTAGTTAATTGGTTAAAAATATCGCTTGAAAGAGTATAAGAAATTAAATATCGTTGATTAATAAAGGTAGGTAATTAAACACAAACTCAGTTTTAGCACGGAGCACATATATAGATGGAGAACTATATCGGCCTAGTAATCATCGTATTACTATTAATTATTCAAAATCGCTACACTTTGCACATATATCAATATCTTGCTAAGCATTATCCAGAACAATGGGAAAAACTATCACAAAATTCATTAGACGGTTCACCCTATGCCAATCTTGCTGAGTCATTTAAAGATGGTTTTTTTTCGACAATCAATGACTCAAAAGTAGTTCACTATCACAAATTTAAAACCCTCAATTTATTAGTAATGGTAATTATTGCGTGTGCAGGCCTGTTGCATGCATTCTTAACATAAAGTAACAAAAAAAGCGCAACCTAAGTTGCGCTCAAGTTTCATATGTAAAAGTGTTACTGCCAAGGACGCTCAGCGGCAAGTTTTGCTTCAAACGCATCAATTTGCGGATTCAGGGTCTCGGTTACACCGATAAAGTCTAAGCCACTTAATAAACGCTCTTTCACGTCTTTGCGAATATCAAAGCTGATTGGCGCAAATTTATTGCTGCGCAATTGCTGGTTTTCTAAATCCACATCAATGTGAATATCGTCATGCCGCTCACTTAACACAAATAAGTCTTCTAATATTTGCGCTGGCAATGCAATAGCAAGCATTTGGTTATTACCACAGTTATTAAAGAAAATATCAGCAAAGCTTTCAGCCAAAATCACTTCAAAACCATATTGTTTAAGCGCCCATGGTGCGTGCTCGCGTGATGAGCCACAGCCAAAATTATCGCGCGTTAATAATATTTGCGCACCTTGGTAACAAGGACGATTTAAAATAAATTCAGGGTTTGGCTCGCCATTATCTAAATAACGCCAATCGTAAAATAGCGCAGCATCAAATCCATCACGGCTGGTTGAAGTTAAAAACTGCTTAGGAATAATTTGGTCGGTATCGACATTGTTTTTATCAAGTGGGGCCATTAAGCCGCTAAAATAAATGCTCATTAGGCTTCTCCTCTAATATCAACAAAGTGGCCATGTATTGCTGCTGCTGCCGCCATTGCAGGACTCACTAAGTGTGTACGCCCGCCTCGCCCTTGGCGTCCTTCAAAATTACGGTTAGATGTAGATGCACAGCGTTTACCTGCGCCTAAACGGTCGTCATTCATTGCTAAACACATAGAACAACCCGGCTCACGCCATTCAAACCCTGCAGCTTTAAATATGTCGGCAAGGCCTTCATCTTCTGCTTGCTGTTTAACCAAACCTGAGCCCGGAACAATTAATGCCTCAACGCCAGCAACCACTTGCTTGCCTTCAACAATTTTTGCTGCGGCGCGTAGATCTTCAATGCGACTGTTGGTGCATGAGCCAATAAATACTGTGTCTACTTTGGCAGTTGATAACTTATCGCCCGCTTTTAAACCCATGTATTTAAGTGCACTACGAATAGCATCAGCTTTAATTAAATCGGTTTCTTTTTCTGGATCTGGAATACATTCGTCAACGCCAATCACTTGCTCTGGGTTAGTCCCCCAGGTGATCTGTGGTTGAATATTAACGGCATCTAGTTCTACCTCTAAGTCAAAGGTTGCGCCCTCATCAGTTTTTAAGGTTTCCCAGTAGGCAACTGCAGCGTCAAAGTCAGCGCCTTTTGGTGCAAATGGGCGCCCTTTTAAGTAGTCATACGTTACCTTGTCTGGGGCAATTAAACCGGCCTTGGCACCCATTTCAATACTCATATTACATAGCGTCATACGCGCTTCCATCGAAAGCGCCTCTATGCCTTCACCACAAAATTCAGCCACATAACCCGTACCACCAGCAGTGCCTAGTTTACCTATAACCGCCATAATTAAATCTTTAGCAGTTACTGTTGGGCGTAACACACCGTTAATTTGAATTTTTAACGACTTAGCCTTTTTTTGCTGTAGCGTTTGCGTAGCTAATACGTGCTCAACTTCTGAGGTTCCAATACCATGTGCCAAGGCACCAAACGCACCATGCGTTGAAGTATGGCTATCGCCGCAGACTATAGTGGTACCTGGTAAAGTAATCCCCTGCTCTGGGCCAATAACATGCACTATGCCTTGGTTTACTGAATTTAAGTCGTACAACAAAATACCAAATTCTTTACAGTTTGCATCCAGTGCCATTAATTGATTTTTAGAGACTTCGCTGGCTGCATCCAGTGAACGACTTTTAGTTGAAACATTATGATCCATGGTGGCAATGGTTTTTTCTGGACAGCGCACTTTACGATTTTTTTCACGTAAGCCTGCAAATGCTTGTGGTGACGTCACCTCATGTACTAAATGACGGTCAATATAAAGTAAATCGGTTTGCTCATTAATGCTGGCAACAGTATGTGCTTGCCAAATTTTATTGTATAAGGTTTGGGCCACTTGCTAACTCCCTGATCTGATTGAGCCACAGCCTGACGGTGCTGTGGCTTTAATAATTAAATGCGTGAAACGATGGCCGCTGCTACATCGGTGGTGGTATAGCCGCCCTGCGGATAAATATCCGGCGTTCCCACACCGGCTTCAACCGCCTCTGCAACTGCTTTTTCAATGGTGCGAGCCGCTTCGTCTTGGCCTAATGAATAACGTAGCATTAATGCGGCACTTAAAATTTGTGCGATTGGGTTTGCCACCCCTCTCCCGGCGATATCAGGCGCTGAACCACCCGCGGGTTCATACAAGCCAAAGCCTGATTGATTCAAACTTGCCGACGGTAATAACCCCATTGAGCCGGTGATCATCGCGCACTCGTCCGATAAAATATCACCAAATAAATTATCGCAAAGTAATACATCAAACTGGCTTGGTTGTTTAACTAGCTGCATCGCTGCGTTATCTACATAAATGTAATCTAAGCTCACTTCTGGAAAGTCTTTACTGACTTCAGTGACTACTTCACGCCACAGTACACTTGATGCCAGTACATTGGCTTTATCAACCGAGGTCACATGATTGCTGCGTAATTTAGCGGCCTCAAAAGCAAAGCGTGCAATGCGCTCTATTTCTTTGCGTGAATAGGTTTGGGTATCAAATGCGGTTTCTTCTGCCCCTTCGCCACTGCGGCCTTTCTCACCAAAATAAATACCGCCGGTTAGCTCACGCACACATAAAATATCAAAGCCTTTTTCGCTAATATCTGCACGAAGCGGCGATGCAGCGCTTAATGCGGGTAATAACTGTGCTGGACGTAAGTTACAAAACAAACCAAAGTGCTTTCGCAGTGGTAACAATGACGCGCGCTCTGGTTGGTCATTCGGTGGTAAATGCTCCCACTTAGGGCCGCCCACGGAGCCAAATAAAATAGCATCGGCGTTTTCACATGCTTTTAAGGTCGTATCAGGAAGTGCTTTGCCACATTCATCAATGGCAGCGCCACCAATAGCATGGTGTTCACGGTTCAGAGTAAAGCCAAACTTATCACTTACTGCATCAAGCACTTGCTCTGCAGCTGCCATAACTTCTGGGCCAATACCGTCGCCCGCTAATACGGCAACGCTGTAATGTGTTTTACTCATCCTGCTTTCCTTTGTTGTTTCAAATCAGACACTTTTTGTGCTCGATAAATTAAGTTATAAACGCGAACCATTGCGCGTACAGAGGCTTCGACCACATCGGCCGCAATACCGGCACCGTGGTAAGGACGACCATCATATTTAGCAATAATATTCACTTGCCCTAATGAGCTTGCGCCTTGGCCGGTGGCCTCTAAATTGTATTCAATCATTTCAACGCTCATACCGGTTAAGCGCTCAATGGCTGCGAATGAGGCTTCAACTGGGCCGTTACCTGTGGCCGCTTCTTGTTTTGCTTCGCCATCAATCAACAAACCTATCGTTGAGCTGGCTACCGATTGAGAGTTCGACGTAGAGTGAACAAACTCTAATTGATATTTTTCATCTTTGTCGCTGATTTGATTAAAGTAAATCATTGCTTCTAGGTCGTAGTCATATACTGTGCCTTTTTGGTCAGCTAACGCAACGAAACTTTGGTATAAGCTATCCATGTCGTAATCAGATTTTTGATAACCTAACTCTTCTAAGCGGTGCTCTATAACATGACGCCCTGAACGCGAGGTCATATTTAATTGATTACTTGGCACACCCACACTTTCAGGTGACATAATTTCATAGGTATTTTGTGCTTTTAAGACACCATCTTGGTGAATACCTGAACTGTGGGCAAACGCATTTTCGCCAACAATCGCTTTATTTGGCTGTACCGGCATATTACAAATTTTGGCTACTTGGCGAGAGGCGCGGTAAATTTCTTCGCTTTTTATATCGGTATATACGTTTAAATGGTCTTTGCGCATTTTCATGATCATCGCCACTTCTTCAAGTGAACAATTACCCGCGCGCTCCCCTATACCATTAATGGTGCATTCGATTTGGCGCGCACCAGCTTGAACGGCAGCAACAGAGTTAGCAACGGCTAAGCCTAAGTCGTTATGGCAATGCACACTTAAACGGGCTTTATCAATATTTGGCACGTTGTTCATTAAATGACGGATCATTGCTGCGTATTCATCTGGCGTTACAAAACCGACGGTATCTGGCAAGTTAATCGTGGATGCACCGGCATTAATAGCTTGCTCAACAATTTTGCATAAATCCCAATGCGGTGTACGCCCAGCATCTTCACACGAAAACTCAACATCATCGGTATAGTTACGCGCTAATTTAATAGATTTAACAGCCATTGCAGTGGCATCATCAAGACTCATACGCAACTTGTGTTCAAGATGAAGCGGGCTGGTGGCAATAAAAGTATGAATACGGCTTTGCTGTGCAGCGCGCAGCGCATTGCCACAGGCCTCGATATCTTTGGCAACCGAGCGAGCTAAGCCACAAATAATAGGGCCTTTAACCTCGGTGGCAATACGTTGCACTGAGCGAAAGTCAGCTGGGCTCGACACCGGAAACCCCACTTCCATTACATCCACATTTAAGCGGCTAATGGTATGCGCTAGTTGAATTTTATCATCTTCAGTCAGGCTTGCTTTAAGTGCCTGTTCGCCATCGCGTAAGGTGGTATCAAAAATCCATACTTTATCTTGCTCTTGCATAACTGCCCCTCATTCCTGTGTTACCCAAATTTCGATTTATCCCTGCAGCGAGATAAAAAAAACCCCGCAATTGCGGGGTTTTGTTGTTTAGCTCAATGCAAACACACTAATCCCCGCTCACTTGCCACAGCAGTAAGAGGTTTAGTTTTAGTGTAATTAAACGATTAGTTTGCATTTGTTTTCTTGTGTGTGTGTCCAATGAGGCTTATTTTTATCATTGCAGCGCAGTAGGTGCAAGCATAAAAATGCCATAAAAATAATTACACAAGACTTTTAAGGGATTTTAAATTCAATGAAGAGATAAAAAACAGATAAAGAATTCAACTTTGGAGGGCGTGGCGTTTAAATTAACAAGCACCGTAAAGTACAGTGCTTATTTTAACTTTTTTTAATATTTACTCTTTCTTTTCTGCGCGTACGTAATTTGACGCACCACGAGTAATATAGCGTAACTGCCAAATAACTCGCTCAATTAATTCATCGCGTTGCTGGCCTTCAATATCTAGCGCTTCGGCGCCAGCATTAAATACCAACGTAACCATAGCCTCTGCCTGAATATACGCATGAATCGCATCACAGGGCGTTTCACTTTCTAAATAATGAGCAAGCTCTAAAATAAAGTGTTTCACTTCACGTGCTACTGCCGCTCTAAATGCTTTTGAGGTACCTGAGCGTTCACGCAGCAATAATCTAAATTGATTACTAGAGTTATCAATAAACTCCATAAAAGTAACCACAGACGTATTTATTACACTGCCGCCACTGGCTATTCGCCTACGAGCTTGACGCATCAGCTGACGCAGCGTTAAACCCGCTTCATCAACCATGGTTAAACCTAGCTCGTTCATATCTTTAAAGTGACGATAAAAAGAGGTGGGCGCAATACCGGCTTCGCGCGCTACTTCACGCAAGCTCAAATTTGAAAAGCTATGATCAGCACTAAGCTGATTAAAAGCAGCTTCAATTAATGCTTGTCGTGTTTTTTGTTTCTGTTGTGCTCTAACGCCCGACATCAACAGCTCCCTGAATGAATTTGTAATAAATTTTTAATTAAAAAAATAGCTAATAGTACAGTCTAATACTTGACGGCAGCAGATTGAAATATTATTTTAGCGTACAGTTGTACGCTGAGAAATGAGAAAGATGAAAAAACCACCACTTATATGGACCAACGTCCTTTTCTTTAGCCTGACGTTTTTGGCTGCTGTTACACTTGTACCTTGGTATGGGTTTAACTATGGCTTTACAGGCACACAATGGGCTGCTTTTGTAGCTTGCATGTTTTTTGCAGGATTATCGATCACTGCGGGTTACCATCGTTTATGGGCGCACAAAACTTACAACGCACACCCGGTCGTTGAATTTATTTTTGCCTTAGGCGGCGCGTTTGCTTTGCAAAACAGTGCACTGCATTGGAGCAGCGATCATCGTATTCACCACGGTCAAGTTGATGACCCTGTAAAAGACCCTTATGCCGCCACAAATGGCTTTTGGTATAGCCACATTGGTTGGATGCTACGTGACTACCAAGGCGACAGCTACGATGACTACAGCAACTGTCGTGATTTACAGCGAAATAAAATTGTTATGTGGCAACACAAGCATTACTTAAAGTTAGTGATTGCCATGAATGTTGGTTTACCGCTAGTACTCGGTTTAATACTCGGTGATGTATGGGGCATGTTACTGTTAGCAGGCTTATTGCGTTTAGTACTGAGTCAGCATTTTACCTTTTTTATTAACTCTGTTGCGCACATTTGGGGTTCTCGCCCTTACACAGAAAAAAATACCGCACGCGATAATGGCTTTTTAGCCTTATTTACTTATGGGGAGGGTTATCATAACTTTCATCATATTTTTGCGAGCGATTACCGCAATGGCATTAAATGGTTTCATTACGACCCAACAAAATGGATGATCCGCTCACTCGCTGCTATTGGTTTAGCGAGTAAATTAAAGCGCACACCGGTTGAGCGCATTGAAAAAGCTAAAGCAGAAACCTTAATGAGCAAAACACAAGGTCGCCTTGCAAAATTGCCTTTAGCGCAAGATAAGCTTACATTATTACAACAAGAGTACGATTTGTTGCTTAAAAAGCTGCAAAATTATTGCTCATTACAAAAACAAGTGTTGGAAGCTAAAAAAAATAATATGGCAAAGCAGTGTGAATGCTCGGCATTAATGGCACAATATCACGAGCTTGAAGCCGCCTGGGAAACACAAAAACAGGCATGGCTAGCACTTAATGCGAGGTTATTAAAAGCCTCTTTTAGTTAAAATAGGAGTGGCTGTGGCCAAACAACCAGAAAAGAAAAAAGTACCCGTGAGCTACCAATATGATGCAATCATTATTGGCACGGGTCCTGGCGGTGAAGGGACCGCTATGAACCTCTCTAAAAGTAACAAAAAAGTAGCGGTTATTGAACGCCAAACTGCTGTTGGTGGTGGTTGTGTTCACTGGGGAACCATTCCTTCAAAGGCACTTCGCCATTCGGTTAGTCGCTATATCGAATACAAAGCAAACCCTTTGTTTAACGTAGGTGAGCGCCCAGTAAGACTTACTTTTCCAGATATTTTACGCCATGCCAGCTCGGTAATTTCAAAGCAATCAAACTTACGCAGCAGCTTTTACGATCGTAACCGCATTCATATGTTTCAAGGCGATGCTAGCTTTGTTGATAAGCACACTATTGAAATTAGACGTAATGACGGTTCAACTGAACGCCTAACTGCACAAACTATTGTTATTGCTACCGGCTCACGCCCTTATCGCCCACCAGGAGTTGATTTCACCCATTCGCGTATTTATGAAAGTGACACAATTTTAGGCCTTGAACACGATCCGCATCGCGTACTTATATACGGCGCGGGTGTAATTGGTTGTGAATATGCGTCTATTTTTAAAGGGCTAGGTGCCAAAGTCGACTTAGTAAATACTCGCGATCGCCTACTTGCGTTTATGGATACAGAAATATCTGATGCGCTTAGCTATCACTTTTGGAATAGCGGTATTGTTATTCGTCATAACGAAGAATTTGATCGCATTGAAACCCGCGATGACTGCGTTATCATGCATTTAAAATCAGGTAAACGTGTAAAGGCTGACTGTATTTTATTTGCCAATGGCCGAACCGGTAATACTGATACACTGAATTTAGAAGCGATTGGCTTAAAAGCAGATAGCCGCGGACAAGTAAAAGTAAACGAAACCTACCAAACTGAAGTAGATAACGTATATGCGGTAGGTGATGTGATTGGCTACCCAAGCCTTGCGAGTGCTGCCTTTGATCAAGGTCGAATTGCCGCTGATGCCATCGCTTGTGGTAACTGCGATGAAAAGTTGATTATTGATATTCCAGCCGGTATTTATACTATCCCTGAGATGAGTTCTGTCGGTAAAACAGAGCAGCAATTAACTGCTGCAAAAGTACCGTACGAAGTGGGACGTGCGCAATTTAAACACTTAGCACGCGCACAAATTGCAGGCACCGATGTGGGTAGCTTAAAAATATTGTTCCACACTGAAACCAAAGAAGTACTTGGCGTACATTGCTTTGGTGAGCGTGCCTCTGAAATTGTTCACATTGGCCAAGCTATAATGGAACAAAAAAATGGTGGCAACACCATAGACTACTTTGTAAATACAACGTTTAACTACCCAACTATGGCAGAAGCCTATCGGGTTGCGGCATTAAATGGCTTAAACCGCTTGTTTAAGTAATATTTAACGCTAGGTAACAAAAAGCCCGCTTGAATCAAGCGGGCTTTTTTAATAACTCATCGTTATTTAGAAACTATTTATGATATTGCGCACTTAGCTCATGCACGGCGTTAATAAATACACCGGCATTTTCTGGGTCAACATCTGGTGTAATACCATGACCTAAGTTAAATACATGACCATTGCCTGTACCAAAGTCTTCTAAAATAGTACCCACTTCTTGGCGAATACGATCTGGCGTGCCGTGAAGCATTGATGGGTCCATATTGCCTTGTAGCGCCACTTTATCGCCAACACGACGTTTAGCATCACCAATATTAATCGTCCAATCTAGGCCTACTGCATCACAACCTGTTGCTGCAATTGCCTCAATCCATTGGCCACCATTTTTAGTGAATAAAGTAACGGGTACTTTACGGCCGTCATTTTCGCGAATTAAGCCATCAACGATTTTATGCATATACTGCAGTGAAAACTCATTGTAGTCACGTGGGCTCAATACCCCGCCCCATGAGTCAAATATCATTAGTGATTGTGCACCCGCTTTAACTTGCGCGTTTAAATAATCAATCACTGAATCAGCTAGCTTATCAAGCAATAAATGCAGTGTTTGTGGCTCAGCAAAGGCCATTTTTTTGATTTTACCAAAAACTTTACTGCTTCCGCCTTCAACCATATAAGTTGCAAGTGTCCAAGGCGAACCCGAGAAACCAATTAATGGCACTTCACCTTTAAGTTCACGACGAATGGTGCTCACGGCGTTCATTACATAGCCAAGCTCATCGGTAGGATCGAGTTTAGGAATTTTTTTAACATCAGCTAGTGACGAAATTGGACGTTCAAACTTAGGGCCTTCACCCGTTTCAAAGTACAAGCCTAATCCCATTGCATCGGGAATAGTTAAAATATCACTAAATAAAATAGCGGCATCTAGTGGGTAACGGCGCAAAGGCTGTAATGTAACTTCACAGGCTAACTCTGCATTTCTACACAGGCTCATAAAATCGCCCGCTTGTGCACGTGTAGCACGGTATTCAGGTAAATAACGCCCTGCTTGACGCATCATCCATACTGGCGTGACATCAACAGGTTGCTTGGCAAGGGCACGTAAATAACGGTCGTTTTTTAATTCGCTCATAGCGTATAGAGTCCTAGGGCTTTTAGAAATTGTGCAAGATTGTACCACCATATTCGCGCCCCCTCTATCGCTAAGCGATTAAATCGCCACAGAGTAGCGCCAGATCAAGTAATTTTTAATTTTCACTTCTTTTTGTACACAAAACAACCAAACAAACGTTAATAAAAAAACTTTTCATTAAACTATTTGCAACATTTAAAAAAGCTTGATATTGTTACTCCCGCGTTAACAAAACAATAACAAAAATCGTTAATATAAAAATAATAAAAATCTCTAATAAAAATAAGAATGCTTGTTTAAACAAGCCTAATAAAGAAATTAAACCACCGTAATAGGTGGTTTTTTCTTGCCTGAAATAAATACTTACAACTTATTCCCTTAAACAAAACTCTCTCTGGTATTACATCTATTTTACTTGTTGATATACACGTCAATTAAATATATCTTGGATAATATAAACATTAATACCAATTAAAAATCCAACCCAGCTTAGGAGAAGAATTATGCTGAAGCGTGTAGAAAAAGCTCAACAAAAGTGGGGGGGTAGCCATACGGTCATCGACAATTGGTTAAACGAACGCCAAGAGCTAATTGTACTTTATTGTAAGATTGCGGGCTTTTCACCTTACGAGAAAAAAGATCAATCTTTGCCTGAACCGTCTCAAATTCAAGCATTTTGCCAAATCTTAATGGATTACCTATCGGCCGGCCACTTTGAAGTGTACGACGATATTGCCAAAGCTTGCGAAAAGAAAGGCCTAGAAAGCCAGCAGCTTGCTAATACTATATACCCACGTATTTCAGATACCACAGACATTGCTCTGGATTTCAACGATAAATACGCAGAGGTAGATGCAGAAGATTTATTAACCGGATTTGATAACGACCTATCAGTCATGGGTGAAGCACTCGAAGCGCGCTTTGCACTTGAAGATGAGTTAATTGATAACTTATATTCTAATCACACTGACTAATTAGTTATTCAACACAATAAAAAAGGGACCTTGAGTCCCTTTTTTATTAATCAATAACGCTTATTCTGCAGCGGCAGCTTCTGCATCATTTTGAATTTCTAATAATTCAACTTCAAAAATAAGTGTTGAATTAGCAGGGATTTTACCTAAGTCACGGTCACCGTAAGCAAGATCTGAAGGGATAGTAAACTTATACTTAGAACCTACAGGCATAAGCTGTAAGCCTTCAGTCCAACCAGGAATAACACGGTTTAGTGGGAAAGTTGTTGGCTCGTTGCGTGAGTAAGAGCTATCAAATTCGGTACCGTCTAAAAGAGTACCTTTATAATGTACTTTAACCACGTCAGTCGCTACTGGCTTAGCGCCTTCGCCTTCGCTCATTACTTCGTACTGTAAACCAGACTCAGTAACCATTACGCCTTCTTTGTTAGCATTATCAGCTAGGTATTTTTCACCCTCAACTTTGCTTTTTTCAGACTCTACCTTTGCTTTTTCTTCTTGTTTAGTACGCACAGACTCATCTAATGCTGTTAATACTTCACGAATTTTCTCTTCGTCAATTTTAGCATTACCGGCAAGTGCATCTTCAAAACCACGCATTAATAATGCTTGATCTAATTCGATACCAATTTCTTTTTTATCCGCTAGGTCTTTATTTAAAAAGTTACCTACAGATGCACCAATACCGTATGCTTGTTGTTGCGCTACAGTATCTAGTTTAACGTCTGCTTGCTCTTTTTTTGCTTCTTGATTACAAGCTGTAAGCGCTAAAACTGACGCTGCAATCAATGACAATTTAATCGTCTTTCTCATTTTAAATCTCCGACACACTTTGCAGTTGTCATTTATTGTAATATTACTAGTTAAAGATTAACGGCCTACATGGTAGGCTGCTTGTTTAATAGCTAAACTAAAAACATATCCAGTGATTAGACAAACAACCTAGGCGTTTTTCGCAACCTAGTCTAACCTCTCAGTCACGAAGAGTTAAGAGGAAATACCTGTAATATGTCGTTATTTCGTACTTTTTTAGTTGCTACCTGCTGTTTATTAACAATTGCATGTAGTGATGAAAAACAACAAGCAGTGGCTAGCTTTGAGCACACGGCACAAGGTGCTTTCTCATCCGCACTCTCGCATGATGGTCAATACAGCTTAGTGTCTTCTATCAATCATGGGGTCGCACTTTGGGATAATCAACAGCAAGCCCTTAAATACCAATGGTTTCAACAACAAGCGCAAGATAGCCTTGTTTACGCTGTAGCCATTGCTTTTGATAATAGCGTGGCTGTTACCGCCGAAAAAACCACCTTCGCCGTTTGGGATATTGCCTCAGGAAAAAATAAAGGTTTTTATAAAATACAAAAAGCCAGCATCCGCGATATTGCCATTAGTAACCAAGGCAACAGTGTTTTATACGGGCGTAGCGATGGCGTTGTAGTATTTATAAACCTTAATACTGGCAGACGCATTGAATTTTTAGGCCACCAAGATAAAGTAAACACCGTAGACCTATCACCTAATGGGCGCTATGCATTGAGCGGCTCAAACGATTATGTGGCCTACTTATGGGATACCCAAAGTGGACAAGTTATTCATCGCTTTAATCACCCAACCAGAGTGACCCAAGTCGCTTTAGATCCTCAAGGGCGTTATGCTTTTACCGCCGACAGTATGGCACAAGCAAATGTATGGAGGCTGACTACAGGTGACCTTGTCAGTAAACTAAAGTATATTGCGCGTCAGAAAATTTTTACTGCGGTGCGCTTTAACGACCAAGGCACTTTATTAGCAACAGGTTCACCAAACAAACGAGTGGATTTATGGCAGCTAAATAGTGGTGAAAAAATTCAAACATGGCAAGTGACCCCGCGAGAAGGCAGCAAGCCAAAATCAGCAGTGGTACTTGATGTGACATTTACAGATAACGGTAAATCATTGTTAACTGAAAGCTCAAGCGGAATCGCTGAGCGCTTTATTATACGAGAACCAAATGAACACAATTGAACATCGGTTAATGGAACTTGAGGCTAAAGTGGCTTTTCAAGATGAAACGATTGAAATTTTAAATGATGAAATAAAAGTTCACCAGCAACAGTTGGCAAAAATAAAGCGCCAAACCGAGTTGCTGGCTGAAAAACTCAAAGAATCGCAGTCATCACAGCCTATGATGTCGAATATGCCAGAGCCACCGCCGCCGCATTATTAAGCAGAACTAGCAAGGCGCTAGTCGCCTGGATTAAACACGCCAATGATCTGTTCAAATTGGCGTGTTGATGCCTGCACAGCCTGCTCTGGTTGAGCCATTTTATGACCACACTGCATACATTCAACTTTTTCTACGTCGTGCTCTTTGTAAAGCATTAACATATCCATAGTTTTACACTCAGGACACGTTGCTCCAGCAATAAATCGTTTTTTATGTTTCACTTCGCTTTTCCTACCGTTTTGACTAACGTTATTTTATCGCAATATTTGCCTACTTGATACGATTGATATGGCTAATAAGATCCGTGTTATAATGGCGGCAATTCAATCAAGGCACAGTAAAGTAACGTATTTATGATCCAAATCTCAGAAATAGAACTGCTTCGCGGTGGCAAAGCTTTATTAAAAAATGCATCGGCTACATTATTCCCAGAGCACAAAGTGGGCCTTGTTGGTGCCAATGGCTGTGGTAAGTCAACGCTATTTAGTTTATTAAAGTCTGAGCTTTCGTTAGATGGTGGTAATTGCAGTATTCCTAAAGATTGGTCACTGGCCTCAGTAAAGCAAGAAACCCCCGCCCTTGAAATAAGCGCTATAGATTACGTACTGCAGGGCCACCCTGAATACTACGCACTAAGAATTGCGTTGCGTGAAGCCGAGCAAAATAACGATGGCGACACTCAAGCTAAAGTGCATATTCAGCTTGAAAATATTAAAGGCTATAGCATTGAAGCCAAAGCAGGTGAGCTGTTACATGGTTTAGGCTTTGCTAATAATCAAATAGAAAACCCGGTAAGTGCATTTTCGGGTGGTTGGCGCATGCGCTTAAACTTAGCCCAAGCGCTTATTCGCGATGCCGACTTACTGTTACTGGATGAGCCAACAAACCACCTTGATTTAGATGCCGTGTATTGGCTCGAGCGTTTTTTACGTGCCTACACCGGCACGCTAGTACTTATTTCTCACGACCGTGAGTTTTTAGATGCTGTGGTTGATCAAATTTGGCATATAGATAAACAACTTATTAATGTGTACAAAGGTAACTACTCGCAGTTTGAACGCCAAAAAGCTGAGCGCCTATTGCAGCAGCAAGCCATGTTTGAAAAACAACAAGAGCAAATTGCCCACCTAGAGCAGTTCATTACCCGCTTTAAAGCCAAAGCCAGTAAAGCCAAACAGGCACAAAGCCGTGTTAAAGCGCTAGAGCGCATGGAAAAACTTGCCCCAGCACATGTTGACTCACCATTTGATTTTGAGTTTGCCGAGCCAACCGCTCTGCCTAATCCGCTAATGACGCTTGACAAAGCCAAAGCCGGTTATGGCGATGTCACCATTTTAAACAGTATTAAGCTGAACTTAGTACCAGGTAGTCGTATTGCGCTACTTGGTAGAAATGGCGCAGGTAAATCAACACTGATTAAACTACTTTCTGGTGACTTACAGCCTCAAGCGGGTGAAGTGTTTCAGCACCAAGGCTTAAACATTGGCTACTTTGCGCAGCATCAACTGGAGTCTCTAGACTTAAAAGCCAGTGCCATCACCCACCTGCAACGCTTAAACCCTAAAGCCAGCGAACAATCATTGCGTGACTTTTTAGGCGGTTTTGCCTTTGTAGGCGATAAAGCACTCGACCCTGTGGCTCCCTTTTCTGGCGGTGAAAAAGCCCGTTTAGTACTGGCTATGTTGGTTTATCAAAAACCAAATTTACTACTACTCGATGAGCCAACCAACCACCTTGATTTAGAAATGCGCCACGCTTTAGTTATGGCATTACAAGGCTTTGAAGGCGCTATGGTCACGGTATCGCATGACCGTCATATGCTTAAAAATACCGCCGATGAATTTTATTTAGTTGATAATGGCGAGGTCACCCAATTTGGCTACGACCTAGATGCATATTATCAGTGGCTGCTTAATGCTAATAAAGAAGCCGCTAAAAACGACACCGACGAAGAGCCAAAAGCCCATTCACAAGTTAACCGTAAAGAGCAAAAGCGCTTAGAAGCCGAGTTTAGAAAAGCGATTCAGCCGCTGAAAAAGCAAATTGAAAAACTTGAAAAGCAATTAGATAAATTTGCTGCAGAACTAGCTGACGTTGAAGAGGCGCTAGGCGATAACACTCTCTATAACGACGAAAATAAAGGCAAGCTTAAAGAGTTAATTACTAAACAAGCCACACTTACGCCTAAGCTTAACGATGTTGAAGAAGAGCTACTTATGGCCCTTGAAGAAATGGAACAAAAAGAGCAGGCATTCGCCGATGAACTTGCTTAACAGCAACGATTTTTGGCAGTTTGCATGTGACCTTTATAGCAAAGGTGACATGCAAACGCGCCTGTTGGATTATCAAAACCAGCTAGGTAAAAACGTAAACCTGTGCTTATTGCTTTACTACTTAGATTCTCTAAATCTAACAATTAGCCAAACACAGCTAAATGAGCTTGAACAATCAATTAGTGAGTTTGATAAGCTGGCATTGAAGCCTCTACGAGCCACACGTGCCTACTTAAAAGCCAATCAAGCCGAGATTACAGATTACGCCGCAATTCGAAAAGCACTTCTCGGTGCCGAGCTAAAATTAGAAAAGCAGCAACAAATAATATTGATTGATGAAGTTAATAGTATGAATTTAACACTTTGTGCAACGCCCAATAACAGCGATAAATATTTGTCATAATTTTTCACTATTAATTTCATCAGATCATAAAGCCATTTATATTATGAATATTAGCTCTTATATACATGGTTACTTTGGTTTACTTTTATACACCAAGCTATATATCTTTAGTTTTGTATTGAAATACCTCTTCTAAAGGTAAGTTAAAAACTAAAGAAATTTTAAAAGCCACCTCTAAAGTGGGTGAATATTTATTTGCCTCAATTGCCATTACCGTTTGCCGCGTTACGCCAATAGCATCTGCTAACTGCTTTTGCGTCATTTCATCGCGTAAAAAGCGTAATGTTCGAATAGAGTTAGTTATTGCATACTCACTCATAGATATCACCCGTTCTGCCTTTATAAAGCTGCGCTATGTAATTGACTATTTCGGCAATCAAAAAAGCGCCTACCATGATATGCATTGGTAAATATGGAATATTATATTCGATAGCTGGGCCCCAGTTATTAGCTTCAATTTGATATTGAAAAATAGCAACACAAATTCCCGCCTGTAAGATTATGGACTTGTATTTATAACCCACTAAATTTATTTGCTTTTCTCTCACATCAGGTGGCTGATTTAATTCATTATCACTGATAAATGTAAGTAATAAATAGCTCAATACTATAAGTATCACAGAATAAATTAACACCTGTAGCAATAAGCCAGATAACCAAGAAACAGAACTAAGCTGCTGCGTACTCGCATTCATTAGGCTGTTTACATAAAAGTAAGATATGTACACGCTTACTAGTAAATCGATACTCAGCGTCAGTTCTCTAAAACTTATGCTTTGTAAAAGTTCTTTAAAGTGCTCTGAACGAGTCATATAAAGCTAACTCCAAGTAAAATATTTTTGACTTTTAAACTATAAGTTCACTTTTTAGCCATGTCAAATATATTTAACACCAGGTTTATTTTATTTAACCTAAAACAAAGCAGCGGTTATTCAAAGCTGAACTTTGCTGACCATCTTTATTATAAAAGTGATTAAAAAATCGCAGATAATTTACTAAAAAGTGCAAAATCGACTTAACTTTATTGATCAAAATCAACATCTGCATTGCCCATTTTATAATCTGTTAAATAGCTTGATCTGGATCATATCAAGTACCACTAAGCCAGCCTATGATTACCCCATAGACATCAGGAGGCAATTATGGACGTATTCTTTAGAGATTTTTTTAGCGACCCAGTACTATTTTTATCATTTGGATTTTTAGGCGTCGTTATTAGTTTATGCCTCTTCTTTGTGTATTTTTTCATGAAAAAAGTACACGATGCAGACATTAAAGAACAGCATTAAGCACGACGCACAAAGCGCCTTATTAGTTTACTGATTAGGCGCTTTTTATTTTTAAATATAAAAAATTTGCTACACTAGCGCTTCGTTTATTGCAAAGTGCGTAGTACAGACATGATCCCTAAGTTCAAACCCGCATGGTGGATGACCAACCGACACGTTCAAACCATAATGCCGCGTTTTTTTCGCCCTTTTCACCATACTCGCTACGAACTTGCGCAACTTGATACCCCCGACGGTGACTTTATCGAGCTTGCTTGGTCACTCCCGCATAACGAAACAGCCCCACTTGCAGTGGTACTTCATGGACTTGAAGGCAACATAAATAGTTTTTATGCCAAAGGCATGATGAAGGCATTAAAAAAGCAAGGCTTTGCTGTGGTGTTGATGCACTTTAGAAACTGCTCAACCGAAGTAAATCGCTTACCAAGAGCCTACCATAGTGGCGACACCGCCGATTTAGCTTTTTTTATTAATCATTTAAAACAAAAATTTCCAGCTCGTCCGATTGTGGCGGTGGGTTTTTCATTAGGTGGGAATGTACTGGCTAAGTACTTAGGTGAAGAACAGATTCACTGCCCGCTTAGTGCAGCCGCCGTGATATCTGCGCCCTATGATTTGTCATCATCTAGTGATGTTATTCGTAAAAGCTTGGGGAAAATTTATCAAAAATACTTGCTCGATCGAATGAAAAAATCGATGCAACGTAAGTTACCGCAAATTAAACAGCAGATACCGATCACCACTGATCAATTAATGGAAATTGATGATTTATTAGAGTTCGATAACCAGCTTACAGCACCGTTACATGGTTTTGAAAATGCACACGATTACTACGAAAAAGCCAGTGCAATGCCGTATTTAAAAGATATTGCGACACCTACACTAATTATTCATGCTAAAGACGACCCTATGCTGTCGATTAAAGCAGTTCCAAGTAGTCAGGATGTAAGCGAGCATGTTACGCTGCGTATCTCTGAAAAAGGCGGCCACGTTGGCTTTATTAGCGGTAACAACCCGTTTAAACCGGTGTATTGGTTAGAGCAAGTGGTGCCTAATTATTTTAAGCAATGTGTATTTAATAACACCGATAAAGAGTGACTATGATTATTCCTTTTGAACAACTTGATAAAGACACACTGTACAACCTAATTGAAAGCTATGTACTGCGTGAAGGTACAGACTATGGCGAACAAGAATTCAGTATTGAAAGTAAAGTGGCGCAAGTAAATCAGCAATTAAAAAGCGGCGAAGCTATGGTGTTTTTCTCTGAACTGCACGAATCGGTCACCATAATCTCTAAAAGTGAATTCAAAGCACTGCAAAGTGAAGCGCAATTCGACGAGTAAACTTGTCAGACACGGCGTAAAAATAGACAATGGCTTTTTTAACTCAAAGAGCCATTATAAATGATAAAACTAAGCTCACTAGTTGCTGCAATGTCGATTGCATTAACCGGCGCAGTCAGCGCTGAAATAACCCCTTCAGATAAAGCAATTAAGCTTGCTCACGATACCATTTTAATCGACACCCACATTGATGTACCTTACCGTATTCATGATAAATGGGCGGATGTAACTAAAGCCACTGAAGGTGGCGATTTTGACTACCCTCGTGCAGTAAAAGGCGGCTTAAATGCGCCATTTATGTCGATTTATATTCCTGCCCATTTAGAGTTTGAAGGCAAAGGTAAAAGCTTTCAATTAGCGAATCAATTGATTGATGGTATGGAAGCGATTGCGTTTCGTGCCCCAGATAAGTTTGCCATTGCCAGCTCAACAAGCGATATAGAAGCACAATTTAAGCAAGGTAAAATGTCGATTGCCATGGGGATGGAGAATGGATCGCCTATCGAAGGCGAAATGAAAAACCTACAGCACTTTTTTGACCGTGGCGTGCGTTACATCACCCTAGCTCACTCGCAAAGCAATCATATTTCTGACTCATCATACGATATTCGTCGCAAGTGGAAAGGCTTAAGCCCATTCGGTAAAGAGCTGATTGCTGAAATGAACAATATAGGGATGCTAATTGATGTATCACATATTTCGGATGATGCATTTTATCAAGTGATGGAATTGTCTAATACACCTGTTATTGCGTCACACTCATCACTGCGTAAATACACACCGGGTTTTGAGCGTAATATGAATGACGACATGCTGTTAGCTCTTAAAAAGAACGGCGGTGTGATCCAAATTAACTTTGGTTCAAGTTTTGTTACTTCAAAAGCCGGAAGTTGGTACGATCAATTCAAAAGTAAAAAACAAACAATTACTGAAGAAGGCAACAAAGTAGCTAAAGATTTTGATGCGATGTACCGCGCTAAAAACCCCTTCCCATTTGCTAGTCTTGAGCAAGTACTTGATCATATTGATCACGTTGTGAAGCTAATTGGTATCGATCATGTTGGTATTGGCTCTGATTACGACGGTGTAGGTGACTCACTGCCTATCGGTTTAAAGGATGTATCTAGCTACCCTAACCTAGTTCAAGGCTTAATGGACAGAGGTTACAGTGACACCGATATTAAAAAGATTTTAAGTGGCAATACTCTAAGAGTGTGGAAGCAAGCCGAAGCGTATGCGAAAAAACACTAGGTATCAGGTATCAGGTATCAGGTATCAGGTATCAGGTATCAGGTATCAGGTATCAGGTATCAGGTATCAGGTATCAGGTTAGAAAAACATAACTAACACTAGCTTCAATATATAACGCGGCCCATAGCCGCGTTTTTTATTCTCGATTTTCATAAAACTCAACCCAAGTGACAGTGTTAAAATTAACACCTAGCTGCTTTACCTAAAACCTGAAACCTTGCACCTGAAACCTGTATTTTATTACAGGCATTAAAAAAGGCCACCTAAGTGACCTTTTTCCAACAATTAACTTAGACGTTAAATATTACTCGTTGAACGTTGCTACAAAGCACCTACGCCTAAGGTAAAAGCGCCACCTTCATGCTTTATCATATGGATTCGATAAAACTCAACCCAAGTGACAGTGTTAAAATTAACACCTAACTGCTTTACCTAAAACCTGAAACCTCGCACCTGAAACCTGTACTTTATTGC